>SLAK01000345.1 GCA_007126855.1 Dehalococcoidia bacterium
CCGCGGCCTTGACCGCTTCCTCGTCGAGGAAAGGCATCAGGAAGTTCACGCCGATCTTCGACCGCGTGTCCGCGTCCAGCTCGTCCAGCATCCCGGCCAGCAGGTCCGCCGGGATCTCGACGCCTGCAACCATGCCCAGCCCGCCCGCGCGGGCCACCGCCGCAGCCAGCTCCGGCATGGCGATGCCGCCCATGCCCGCCTGCTGCAGGGGCGCCTGGCATCCAACCAGTTCGGTGAATCGTGTGCTCAACATTGTGCTCCTCCTGCCGGGATGGCTCAGTGTAGCCGTTTGGCCTCCCGCTGCAGGCACAGTGCGCTTTTCTTGATACGGCGGCATCGGTAGGCCTACCTATCTTCGCGCCGTCACTTTGGAGGCCTGGGACGGAACGGCTGCGACCGGGCCGAAATGGGCAGACCTACCGATGCCGGGTCTCCGGCAAAGGCGGAGGCTTGGCGGCGAGACCACCGAAGGAGGCTATCATGTCCGTCCGAAGTTCCACCCTCAGTGCCGCCACCTTGCGGCAGACCCAGCCCAACCGCCACCTGCTGGTCCCGCGCCTGGTCGCCGGGCTACCGCTGTTCGGCATCGGGCTGATTCACATCATCGACCCCGAGCTGCGCATGGACCCGCTGGTTGAAGCGGCGGGGCTCCCGCTGGTGTCCGTGCTGGCGCCGCTCGCGGTGGCCATCGAAGTCGTCGCGGGGGCGATGCTGCTGGCGGGGCTTTTCGCCCGAATCGGGGCACTGCTCGCCATCCCAACGATGCTGGTGGCCATCTACGCTCACCTCACCATCGACGTGTGGCCCAACGGTGCCGACAACGAACCGCCGATCCTTTTGCCTATTGTCGTGGCGGTATGCGCTGCCTACATCCTGTGGCGTGGCGCCGGGCGCTGGAGTATCGACGGCTGGCGCAGCCGTGCGTCCGGGTGAGGTCCTCCGGGGCCGGTCATCCAGGCTGGTGGGCAGCAACCAGGTCGTAGCGCACCGCGAACATCGACGCCGCGGCACGTGTCGACACGCCAATCTTGTCGTAGATGTGCTGCACGTGGTGTTCCGCGGTGCGCCGCGAAATCACGAGCTCCTCGGCAATCTCCCGGTTCGAAAACCCGCGCGCCATGAGCCGCAGCACCTCCAGCTCGCGCCCGGTCAGGCCGGCCGGCAGCGTGCGGTTCACGGCCTGCACCGGCTGCCCGGCGGCAGAGAGCACCGCCTGGGCCGCGTCGGCATCGATGGCGCCTTCGCCAGCAAGCGCGAGCAGCCGTCCGGAGGCGGCGTCCGGAGGCATCGCGGCCCGGTGCGGACGCTCCTCCAGCATCGTCTGGTAGGCGTCGGCGGCGGCAAGGAGCCGCGCGGGCATGGGGATATCGCGGGCCTGCGCCGCCCGGTGGTAGCCGGAGCCGTTGAGCCGCTCGTGGTGCATCCCAGCAATCGTCGCGACCCCGCTCAGCGCCGGCGTCCGCGCCAGGATGCGCTCCGAGTAGTACGCGTGGAGCTGCACCCGTTCGCGTTCCGCCGCCGAAAGCGCCGACCGCTTCGCCCAGATGCCCGCCGAAACGCCCGCGCGCCCCAGGTCGTGCAGGTGTGCCGCGTGCCGGACTGCCAGGCACTCCTGCGCCGAGAACCCGAGCCGTTCCCCGGCTTGCGTTACCAGCCGGGCGACGCCGGAGGAGTGCCCCACGGTGAATGGCATCTTCAGGTCCACCATGTCGGCGAACGTGCGGGCCATGCCGTCGAGCCGCTGGGCCGGGATACTCATGACAGGCTCGGGTTCGGCCGCCAGCAGCGCCTCGAGGGCATCGACCTCGTCGAGCTCGCGAAGGATCCCCGGGCCATGTTCGGCGAAACACTCGGCGATCGCCGGGTCGAACCAGCCACCGCTGCTCGCGGACACCGCCGCCACCGCGGCGTCCACCCCTCCCGCGTGATGGAAAGCGATGGCGCGCTCGGCCACCTGCGCAAAGCGCGCGGGCAGCGGGATGTCCTCGCCGGCCACGGCGGGCACGCCCTTGCCGTCCCAGCGGGCATAGATGACCGAGAGCGAGTCCTCGACGCCCTGGGGCAATCCGAGCCGGTTGGCCGTCATTGCCGCGACTTCGCAGATGGCCTGCTGGACCGCTTCGCCGAAGCGCTGGCTCGTCGCGGCGCTGACGATGGTGCGCACACGGCGCAGCGGACCCGAGCCGGCGCCGATGTGCCCAAGCACGGAAAGCATTTCCCGCGGGCGCTCAAAGTCGGCCGGACTGATGATCTGGCGGGATTCCAGCTCGTTGCCGCCAAAGCGCAGCGCCTCGTCGTGCGCCGTGGCGGTGCAGCCCAGGTGCTTGAGCAGGCTGGTGTAGTAGACGTCGGCGACCGTTGCTTCGGGCAGGTTCATCTTGCGCGCGAGCGCGGTGGCGAGCAGGCAGTTGCGCATCGCCGTTTCGTCGGGCGAGCCCATGCCCATATCGGTGACAAGCGAAAGCGGCCCGAGCAGTTCAGCTAACCGAAGCTCAGCGGGACGTGGACCATCCGGCGGACCTTCGCCAGGCATGACCGGCACTCCCTGGGCACGCGAAGCAGACGGTTCAGTATAGCGCCGGAGACGCGGGCGCGTTGGCCCGGACGGCCACAGCGCAGGCGAATGCACCGAACGGCGTAGTGGCTCGTCGATTGATGCACTGAGATTTCCACCGAACGAACGATGTTCGCCGGTTTGGCATTGGCCAGACTCATTACATCCAGGCACCAGCTGGTGCAGAAGGGAGGAGCGCCAATGCCGAAGTACCTCATCGAACGGGAGGTTGCCGGGGCGGGGAGGCTCAGCGACGGCGAGCTGGCTGCAATGTCGCAGAAGTCGTGCAGTGTGCTGAACGACCTCGGCCCGGCAATCCAGTGGGTGCAGAGCTACGTGACCGACGACCACATCTTTTGCACGTACATCGCACCCAACGCGGAGATCGTGCGTGAACACGCGCGGCGGGCGGGCTTTCCGGCAAACCGGATTACGGCCGTGCGGTCGGTGATCGACCCGACAACTGCCGAAAACCACTAGCTGACCACTCAACAGGAGGAGAGCATGATGAAGAAGCGATTCTTGTTCCTGGGCGCCTTCGCACTCGCATTCGCGGGATGGGCGGGGCTCCAGACCACCAACACAGCTCAGGCGCAAGGGGAACCGACGTGCCACGGAGTCGGCGGCATCGAAGTGCACGGCCAACACATTGTCGGCGATTACGTCACCGGCGTAGGCGGCATCGGAGGAGGCCTTGAATGGCCACCGAAGGGCCAGGTTGGCCAGGCGATCCAGGAGAACGGCGGGGGCGTTGCGGTGCGCGGCGGTCCCGGGCCGGGCTTCCACTTCCCGGAAGGTCATGCACCGGGCGCATCGTTCTGCCTTGAACAGGCGCATCCAAACGGCTTCGAGGCGCCGGAGCCACACCAGCCCTGAGCTCACGGTACTGCAAAAAAAGTGCATGGCAGGGGTATAATTCCCCTGCCATGGCCTACCCGGTCCGCTATGCACGCACGACCGACGGGGTCAATATTGCATTCACCGAACTGGGTGACGGCGAGCCCGTCCTGTACCTGATGGCGCTACCCTGGAGCAACGTGTCGGTGCCCCTCCAGAATCCCCGGTTAGCCCGGCATCCCA
>SLAK01000460.1 GCA_007126855.1 Dehalococcoidia bacterium
CCACCGTGCGCTACCTGGCCAACGACCTGGGCGCGGAAGGCATCCGCGTGAACGCGATCAGCGCGGGACCGATCCGAACCCTCGCCGCGAGCGGCATCAGCGGCTTCCGCGACTACCAGCGTAGCTTCGCCCAGAGCGCACCGCTGCGGCAGAACGTGACGATCCACGACGTTGGCGCGCTCGCCGCATTCCTCGCAGGCGATGGCGCAAAGCTCATTACCGGCGAAACGATTTATGTCGACAGCGGCTACCACATCCTCGGGATGCAAACGCCCGAGGAGTAGCGAGCCAGGGCCGCCTTCGCCGCCTACAACGTAAGGAACGAAGCGATGAGACGACGATGCCTGTGGTGCCAGGAGCCTCCGCTCGATGAGGTGGCTGTGCTGAAGTGGCAGGGCGAGGAGCGCGAGCGGCTCACCGTGCTCCTCTGCAGGCGCCACCTCAAGCGCCTGCAGGACGCTGGTCCAGAAGGGCGCGAGTTCAAGGGCTGGCGGTACAAGGTCGGCTGGTGGTGAGCAAGACACATGTGAGCGAGGTGTACCTATGAAAGCAATCGTAATGACACGCGCGGAAGGCGAAGGAACGCTCGAATACCGGGACATCGCCGACCCTGCCCCCGGCCCGGAAGACCTGCTCATCCAGGTGAAGGCAACAGCGCTCAACCGCAGTGATCTCCTTCAGCGCATGGGCGCCTACCCGCAGCCGGGGCCCAGGCCGGAATTCGAGGTGCCCGGCCTGGAGCTGGCGGGCGAAGTGCTGGAAGCCGGCTCACGCGTGGAAGGGTTCGCTCCAGGCGACCGCGTGATGGCGCTGGTGGCCGGCGGCGGTTACGCGGAGAAGGCAGTCGTGCACTACCGGCATGCCGCCAAAGTTCCCGATGGCCTTTCGTGGCAGGAGGCCGGCGCAACGCCGGAGGTGTTCATCACGGCGCACGATGCGCTTCGCCAGTGCAACCTCCAGTCCGGTGAATCGGTCCTTATCCACGCGGCAGGGTCCGGCGTCGGCACGGCCGCTGTGCAGATCGCCAAGGTCATGGGCGCCCTGCCCGTCTTCGGGACCGCAGGCAGTCACGACAAACTCGAGCGCGCCCGCGAGCTCGGCCTGGACATCGGCATTAACTACCGGGATCAGGATTTCGCCGAGGTGGTCCGCGAGAGCACCGGCGGCCGGGGTGTCGACGTCCTGCTGGACGTGATAGGCGCCGGCTACTGGGAACAGAACATCGCGGCGCTTGCGCCGCTCGGACGCATGGTGCTCGTCGGGCTCATGGGCGGAGCGACAACCGAGGCGAACCTGGGGCTGCTGCTCCGCAAGCGCCTGCAGGTGCGCGGCACCGTCCTGCGAAGCCGGCCGCCCGAAGAAAAGGGCGCGGCAGTCCAGGCTTTCGTGAAGAGCGTGCTCCCGCACATCGGCACGGGCCGGATCCGCGTCGTCGTGGACCGCGTCTTCCCGCTGGCCGAAGCACAGGCCGCCCAGGAGTACATGGAGACCAACGCAAACTTTGGCAAGATCGTGCTCGAACCCTGACCGGCCCGGCTATTCCATCACGAACGAGGCGGTCTCGTTCATATGGATCCAGTAGACGCGTGAATTGAGCAGGCCGCCAAGCGAGTTGAAAAAGCGCGACCGGCCGGGCACATAGGACTGCCACTCGCCGGATGCGTTGTCGAAGCGGTAGACGTAGTCGTACTTGCCCTCGATCGCCTTCAGCGAGGCCGACATCTCCTCGCTGGAGCCGGTGAAGACAAAGTTGTTCCACCCGGGCGTGAGCTCGATCGTGCGGCCCGGTTCGGGCGAGGGGTTCACGCTCGCTGCATTGCCGCGCGATGCAAGATGCACCCAATACGTGTCCCAACGCTCAATTGCCTGCCACTCCTGCGTGTACGAAGGGGCCCCCTGCAGCACCCGCAGGAAGTCCCGCTCCACCACATCCCAGAAGAACGCAGCTTCCCAGGACGACGGGAGATAGGCCAGTGCGCCGGGGAGGAATGCGTTGCTTTCGAAGTGCGCGACGTTGTTCCAGCCTGCCTCGAGCTGCTGCACGATCACCGGGCCCGGCGGCGGCGAAACACTGGAGATGTGCTGGCCGGCATGCACAAGGTGTTGCGTTGGGCCGCCCCAGCGGAAGGTTTCACGCGCGGCGACGCCGTCGACGTAGAGGGTGACGGTCTTGCCCGGCGCGCCACATCCGGCTTTGACCCCGGCCGGGTCCACGTTGATTTCGAAACGGGCGCCCAGGCCGAAGGCAAAGGTATCGACCTGCCCACAACGGGCGTTGCCAACCCGCGCTTCCACGGGCGTGCCGGGCTCCACGTCGACCCAGTTGTGCATTGCCCAGCCCGTGATCTGCATCGGCACGCGCTTCACCGCGCCGCCAACGTCGATAATGCCCGACCCGGCCCAGTTTCCTCCGTGCGGCGCTTCCGGCGCTGGCATGGCAGCGTCGCGCGCGAGATTGATATAGGCCTGGTGGCCCAGCCGTGCGTTCGCGGACTTCATGAGCGCGAACATGCCGGAAACGAGCGGCGCCGCGAGGCTGGTGCCTTCGTCCGCCTTGGCATATGGCACCTGGAGCCCGATGTCGCTGCGGGCGGTGCCCACGATGTCGTTCCCCGGCGCGGCAAAGTCGAGCGAAGGCCCCCAGGAGCTCGACTCGATCCACGTGTGCCCCTGCTCCCAGTTGGAACCGCCAACGGCGATGAGGTTCGAATACTCGGTGTAGGCGGCGGGATAGCCCGGGCTCGGATCAGACTGGCCGCCGTGATTCCCGGCGGCAGCGACGATGATCACGCCCTGCGCCTCGGCCGCAGCAATCGCATCGCGCACGGCCTGGATGTTCGCGTTCTCGTTGCCGGGCAAGCTCGCCAGGCTCAGGTTTATGACATCCGCTCCCATGCGGCGGGCGTAGTCGATCCCCTGTGCGATGTCCCACATGTGGCCGCCCGGCTGACCGCCGGTGGGGCTGCCGCAATCAAGCACCTTCACAATCATCAACCGGATGTTCCAGCCGACGCCGGCAATCCCCTGGCCGTTGTTGCCGGCCGCGCCAATGATGCCGCTCACCATAGTGCCGTGGGAGTGCTCGCCGGTGCCGGGTGCACCGTGGTCGTCCCATACGTTGCCGTTTGGCACGCCGTCGCTTTGCTGGTAGCCACAGAGGGCCTGGTTTTCGGGCGTTACGGTGACAAAGCGGCAGCCGTGGACGTCGTCGATGCAGCCGCTGCCGCTGTCATCCTGGTTGTTGCCGTCGATTTCGGACGGGTTTGTCCAGAGGCGGGGTGCAAGGTCCGGATGCGCCAGGTCGGCGCCGGAGTCGAGCACGGCCACGACGATTTCCTCGCGCCCGACGGCAAGGTCCCAGGCTGCCGGGACGTTGATGCTGCTCAGGTAGGGGTGCTGCTCGCTCTGGTAGTAGGGGTCGTTGGGCGTGGCGGCGGCGTAGACTCGCGCATCCGGCTCGGCGAAGTCGATATCCTCGTCGGCCTGGAGTTCGGCGATGAATTCCTGCGGGGTCATGCCTTCGGGCACCGGGACTGCTTCGTAGCCCAACTCATCAAGCGAAGGGGGGCTGTCGCGCTGTGCCAGCACGCGCGGCCCCGGGGAACGGCGGATGATCACCTGCTCCGGGGC
>SLAK01000102.1 GCA_007126855.1 Dehalococcoidia bacterium
GCCGCCTCGTCTTCCACATCCCCGACCTCACGCGTGACATCCAGACCGGCCTCTCTTCCGTCTTCACGGCGCCGCTCATCAACCGCGGGCCGCAGCAGGTCATCTACGTCACCCTCCTGCTGCTCATCTTTGGCGTGCTGGTCGAATCGCGGGAAGGGTCGCTCCGGGCCATGTTCCTCTTCTACACCGCGACCGCTGCCGGCGCTTTCTCCGCCGCTATCGCGCTCCACGTGGTCTACCCCGGCTTCATCGACCACCCCGCGCTCGCCGAAGCCTGGTCCAGTGCCTGGAGCGGCGGTAGCGCTGCCGCATTCGGGTTCGCCGGCGCCTTCGCGGCACGGCGCCAGCATGCCTGGCGTTGGCTCGCCCTCTTCATCCTCTGGGAGACGGCTGTCGCCACGCTCCACCTTCGCAACTACACCCCGGCCTTCCACTTCAGCGCCCTGGCCACTGGCTTCCTCATTGCCCGCTACTTCCTCCCGGAGCGCGACGCGGGTGCCATCCGCGCTTCGTCTCCGGCCTGACCACTTCGCAGGAGCACACCCATGACGACCACCCTCGGCCGAATCCGCAGCATCTGGCGCTACCCCGTCAAGTCCATGGCCGGCGAGCAACTCCCGGCCGCTGACGTCACCCTGCAGGGCCTTGCCGGCGACCGCATGTACGCCTTCGTCCAGGCCGGTTCCACCAGCCCCTTCCCGTGGCTCACCGGCCGCGAGATGCCATCGCTCCTCCAGTACCATCCCCGCTGGCGCGAAGCCAAACCACCGCGCCTGGACATCCGCACCCCGGCCGGGGACGAGCTCCCCATCGAGAGCGACGAGCTCCGCGTTGAAGTCGCCGCCGCCAGTGGCCGTGATGTCTTTCTCCTTCCCAACTACCGCGGCAGCTTCGATGTGGCCCCCATCACCCTGATCAGCGACGCCACCATCGACCGCATCGCGGAAGCCAGCCAGACCCCGCCCAACCCCGGCCGCTTCCGCATGAACTTCTACATCGACACCGGCGGCGAGCCGTTCGCTGAAGACGCCTGGGTTGGCCGCACCCTTCGTCTCGGCGACGTCCGCATCGCCGTCACCGAGCGCGACCGCCGTTGCGCCATGGTCACGCTCGACCCGGCCAGCTCCAACGCCTCCCCGGCAGTCCTGCGCGCCACCGCCGACCTCAACGACGCCTATGCCGGCGTCTACGCGGTCGTCCTCATCCCCGGCCAGGTCCGCGAAGGCCAGGAGCTGGTGGCCGAGTAGCAGCCCCGAACGCGCGAACGGGACCCGTCTAGGGTCCCGTTCACTGGGAAGCCTGCGATGGACGGAACGTCGCGCTAGGACGTTTGCAGGTTCGGGTTCGAAACCACCAGCTGCGGCTGGTCGTCGTTGGCTGCGTAGTCGATGTGCGACCCGTTGAGAAACGGTACCTGTTCCTCGGCCACCACCATCTTCAGGCCATGCTGCTCAAACACCACGTCCGCCTCGCCGGGCTCGGCTTCAAGCGCAATGTGGTGTGATATCTGGTCGTCTTGCTGTTGGATTGAGAAGCGGATCACCGCGTCCTCGGTGTCGACCTCTGCGTTGTTCGCCACGGCCTTCAATACGTCCGCGGCAGTTTCGCTGAGGGTGATCGGCGGCTGTTGGTTGCTGTCTTGAGTCATTGGGACCTCCTGGTTTGCGCCACACGGCGACGCAGGATGAGACAGACTCCCCTTCTCTCCAGCCTGTGGGCCATAGCCAGCCCCGTCAACCCGTGGCCTCAGTGGTCTGTTTCCGTGCCGTTTCCCATCTGGCGCCGGATCGACTCCAGCGTCGGCGTCCGCGCGCGGTCGCCGGGCTCGTCCCAGCCCCTATACTGCGGCTGCCGCTTCTCGGCGAAGGCCCGGCGCGACTCCATCAGGTCGTCCTTCGCGCCGTGGTCCCGGAGCGCCGCCGCGAGCCGCGACAGCTCGGGCGAAACCGTGGGACGCATCGCGCGCATCATCTGCAGCGTGTTCACGCGCGACGCGGGCGGCAGCGTGAGCAAGTGCGCTGCCATCTCGTGCGCCACCGGGAGCAGGTCCTCTAGCCCGGTCAGCCGGTTCAGGAAGCCAACCTCGTGCAGCCGCTCGGCATCGAAGCGGAAGGCGAAGGCCATCTCCGTGGCGACGGCGTGAGGGATGTTCGCGATGTGGCCGTGCTGGTAGCCGCCAAGCAGCCAGCGCTTCGCCTCCGACATCTCGAAGACCGCGCCGCGCACCGCCACCCGCAGGTCCGCGCGCTCGACCAGCATGAAGCCGCCGCCCATGGCGTAGCCGTTGATGGCCGCGATAACCGGCTTGTCCAGCGTACCGTCGTTGTAGGGGTCTTCCAGCTTTTCGCGCGACAGCCCGGGCGCCCCGCGCTCCAGTGACTCCTTCATGTCCTCGCCGGCGCAGAAGGCCCGCCCGGTTCCCGTGAAGATGGCGACTTCCGCCTCGTCGCTGTCCCGGAACCCCCGCCATGCTTCCGCCAGCTCCGCCCGCAGATCCGTGCTGAGCGCGTTCAGCCGCTCCGGCCGGTTCATGCGGATGACCCAGGTCCCCCCGTGGCGTTCGGTCTCAACAAGCGGCATGGGCCCCTCCCGGGTGGCAACTGTGGACATGATAGCCTCTGATCCCACACCCCTCGACAACCGCCATCCCTCCAATCGACAATCCCCCCATGCCGGACCAGACAAACCCCGACGAGCGCCCATCCGCCCTCACCGGCGTCCGCGTGCTCGATTTCACGCAGGCGCAGCAGGGGCCCTTCTCGACGCTGCTGCTGGCCGACATGGGCGCCGAGGTTATCAAGGTCGAACCGCCCGGTGGCGAGATGGGCCGCGCCATCGGCCTGGACAAAGATGGCTTCTCGTCGTACTTCGAAGGCCACAACCGCGGCAAGAAGAGCATCACCCTCGACCTCAAGAACCCCGAGGCTATCGAGGTGGTGCGCCGCTTGCTCCCTTCCTGCGATGTGCTGGTCGAGAACAGCCGCCCCGGTGTCATGGAACGGCTCGGCCTTGGCTACGCCGATGCCCGCAAGATCCGGCCTGACATCATCTATGCTTCCGCCTCGGCCTGGGGTCGCAAAGGGTCCTGGGCGAACCGCGGTGGCTTCGACCATGTCGCCCAGGCGCTCAGCGGCGTGATGTACGAACAGGGCGAGGGCCCCGGCGGCCAACCGCAGGCGCTCATCGGCGGCTTCGCCGACCAGATCGGGGCGATGCTGCTCGCTTTCGGCATCTCCACGGCGCTGATGGTCCGCGAGCGCGACGGCATCGGCCAGCACATTGATGGGTCGCTCATCGGCGGCATGGTCGCCATGCAGTCGAAGCAGATCGTCGAGTACCTGCGCACCGGGAAGCAGAGCGGCTTCCAGCGCCGCCGCGCCGCCACGTATACGAACTACGAGTGCGCCGACGGCAGACACGTGGCCATCGCCGCAAACTCGCAGGAGATGTGGGAGCGGCTTTGCGACGCCATCGACGCCCCCGGGCTGAAGGAAGACCAGCGCTTCCGCGACCCCTGGGGCCGGGCGAAGCACAAGGATGAGCTGGTGGAGGAACTTGACCGCGTGTTTCGCATGCGCCCGATGGAAGCCTGGCTCGAATCGCTGGCCGCGCACGACGTGCCCTACGCCCCGGTGCTCGACTACGCCGGCATGTCGGAACACCCGCAGTATTGGGCCAACGACTACCTGCTCGAAATCGACACGCCCCACCTGGGCCGGATGCGGGTGCCGGGCCCGCCCATCCACATGTCGGAAACGCCGCCGCGTGTGCAGGGCGCCGGCCCAATCCTGGGCATGCATACCGAGGAGATACTGCTAGACGCGGGGTATAACTGGGACGAAATCGCGGCGCTCAAGGAGTGCGGCGCCACCCGGATGGCTGACTAGAAGTTGATGTAGCGGCGCGGGTTCACCGGCGCGCCATTCAAGCGGATCTCGAAGTGCAGGTGCTCGCCGGTGGTCAGGCCGGTGAGCCCCGAGATGCCCAGCGGCGTGCCGCGGGTGACGCGCTGGCCGACGGAGACGTCGATGCGGCCCATGTGGGCATAGAGTGTGCTGTAGCCGCCGCCGCAATCGATGGTCACGTAGTAGCCATAGCCCCAGGTGAGCCACTCGGTGCGGTTCACCACGCCGTCGCAGGCGGCATAGATGGTGGACCCCTGGAAGCCGAAGAGGCCCAGGTCGATGCCCGTGTGGATGTTGCCGCCGCGGATGGCTCGGATGGTGCCGAACTCATCGGTGACGCGGCTATAGGCGGCAAGCGGGCTGGAGAAGCGCCCGTCGCCGGCAGGCGTCGGCTGGCCGGGGCTGCCGGGGCGCAATGGCGGCGGGTCTGGCTCGGGGGGTGGTGGCGGTTTGATACTCGCCCCGGGGAGGAGCACATAGCTGCCGGGCTCCAGGTTGTCCGGGTCGGCGATGGCGTTGGACCGGAAGTTGGTGGCCGTTTCGAAGGTGATGTTGTCGTACTGGTCGATGATGTCCCGCAGGGTTTCGTCAAAGGCGACCTTGTGCAGGATGCCGTCGGCGCGGGGGACGATAAGCTCGAGGCCCTGCTGGACGACGTTGCGGTCGGTGACCGTGGGGTTGTTCTCCAGGATGGTGGACTCTTCGACGCCGAAGCGCTCGGCAATCTCGCTGATGGAGTCACCGGGGCGCGTTACCCAGACGGCGAATGGTGTCTGCGGGTCGACGATCTCGGCCAGGGCGGTGACGCCGACCGCGCCTTCCCGGGTGTGGGCGGCGGCTGCGGACACGCCGGAGGAGAGGGTGGACGTAGGCGCCACGCCGCCGGTAGCGCGGAGGCTTGCGGAATCGAGGGGACGGGTACGGATGGCGACGGAGTCAAAGGTCTTCAGGCTGCTGCCGGGCCGGAGGTACGTATCGTTTGCGGATATTTGGACGGCGCCGGCGACTCCGGAATAGGCGAACGAGGGAACGGGCAGCGTCTGCCCCGCTGAGCCGGTGGTCGGTTGCCGGGTCGCAAGGAGGATTGCGGCAAGGGCGACAACCAGCACCAGGCAATGCGCGAGCACACGGCCCCGCTGGCGCCGCGGCGGACGGCGCCGGAGAGCCCCCTTGCTGCCTTCGCGCGGGAACGCGAGGGATGCGCGGGGCGTATCGTCGCTGCGCCCTGCCGCGGGGAAGCGAGGCGCGGTGTTCCAGTCTCCCACGCGGACACTGTGCAGCAAACGGCGCTTTCAGCCAACAGTATGTCAACCCTAATTTTTGGGCGATCTATGGTCGACGGTCGCCCAGCGCGACAGACAGGGCGCGGGAGGGCTACCATCAGCGGGCTGGCGCCGCCAGCTGCCGCGGCGCGACCAATACCGCTGCGAGGGAGTGCGATGAGCGACTATTCGACGATTCTCTACGAGGTGAAGGACGGCCTGGCGACGCTGACGCTGAACCGCCCGGAAAGCCGCAATGGCATGACGAACCGTATGTTGCGGGAGACCTATGAAGTGCTGCAGGCGGCAAGCCGGGACCCGCAGGTGAAGGTGCTAATGCTGACCGGGGCGGGCAATTCGTTTTGCCCCGGCGCGGACCTGAAGCACTACACGGCGGACGACCGCGGCGGGGACGACGCCGATTCGCAGCGCGAGCACTTCCGCGTCCCGGTGATGCTCCACGAAATGCCGGCGGTGACCCTTGCCGCCGTCAACGGCGCCTGCGCGGGCGCAGGCTTTGGCTGGGCGGCGGCGTGCGACATCCGGGTGGCGGCGCGCTCGGCGATGTTCAATACGGCGTTTCTCGGTGTGGCGGTCGCGGGGGATATGGGCTTGCCGTGGATGCTGCCGCGGCTGGTCGGGGCGGCCAAGGCTCGCGAGCTGTCGTTTTTCTCGGAGAAGTTCGGCGCCGACGAAGCGCAGCGCATCGGGCTTGTAGCGCGTGTGTGGGACGACGACGCCTTCCGGAAGGAAGCGCAGGCGCTGGCGGAGCGGCTGGCCGGCTCGGGGCCGCTGGCACTTCGCGTCATGAAGGCGCACTACGTGGCCGCGGAGCGGATGAGCTTCCCCGATTTCATCGAGCTGGAGACCGAGCGGCATAAGCGCATCACGGCGAGCCGCGATACGCAGGAAGCCTTCCGCGCGTTCGTGGAGAAGCGCACGCCGCAGTTCGAAGGGCGCTGAGCGGGGCGTCCTCGTAAGGGGAGAAGCTGGTAGGCTGAGCCCCGGCGCGCGCCGGGGCGGCCGCCTTTGTGCAGCCTGATTCGCGCCATTCAGCAGAGGAGCTTTGTACACCATCGTGGTGAACCTCGCGAACCAGGCGCGAGAGACGTTACGCCTGCGCCGCGCCAGCAAGGTGTTTTATGGCTGGTGGATAGTCTCGGCGGGCGTCGTCATCCAGATACTCATCTCCGGGCTGTTGATGCAGGCCTACGGGGCCTACGTCGTATTGTTGCGTGAAGACTTTGGCTGGAGCCGGACCGTTTTGGGGGCCGGCTTTTCCTTTATGCGCGCCGAAATCGGCTTGCTGGGGCCGATCGAGGGCTGGCTGATCGACAGGTTCGGGCCGAGGGCGGTCATGCGCGTTGGCCTGGCGATGTTCGGCCTGGGCTTCATTGCCTTCAGCCAGGTCAACTCTCTCTACACGTTCTTCGGGGCGCTGCTGCTGATGGCGCTGGGGGCGGCGCTCGGCGGCTTTCTTCCGCTCACGGTGTCCGTCGTGAACTGGTTTGACCGGCGGCGCTCCACCGCGCTTGGGATATTGATGACGGGTTTTGCGGCGGGCGCGTTGATTGTGCCGCTGGTCGCCTGGTCGCTTGATGCATTTGGCTGGCGCGCCACAGCCTTTGGGTCCGGCCTCATCGTCCTCGCCATCGGACTGCCGATGACATGGGTCATCCGCCATAAGCCCGAGGATTACGGCTATCTGCCCGACGGCGATCCCCCACGCGAGCAGGCTTCGACCGGTAGCGATAGCGATCCGGAGACAGTAGTGACGAACGGCCGCGACTTCACGGCCCGCGAAGCGCTTCGTGCCCCGGCGTTCTGGTACCTGGCGATTGGCCACGGGTCGGCGTTGCTCATTGTGGCTGCGGTGATGGTGCACCTTATCGCCCACCTCACGGAGGGGGTGGGTTTTTCGCTGCAGCAGGCTGCTGGCGTCGTGTTGTTCATGACTCTGGTGCAGATCGCGGGACAGCTTGGCGGAGGGCTCATTGGTGACCGCGTCGACAAGCGGGCCATCGTGGTTGCCTGCATGCTCAGCCACGCGGTGGCGCTGGTGGTGTTGGCGTTTGCGACGACGTTGTGGATGGTGGGCATCTTCGCGGTGCTGCACGGCCTGGCCTGGGGCATTCGCGGGCCACTCATGTCATCGATGCGTGCCGAATTCTTCGGGCGGTCGGCGTTCGGGACGATCATGGGCTTTTCGACGCTGGTCGCCACCGTCGGCATGATCGGCGGGCCGATGCTCGCGGGCGCCTTCTACGACATTCAGGGCACCTACACGCTCGGGTTTACGGTGCTCGCGGGCCTGGCGACACTCGGGGGCACGGCGTTCCTGGTGGCGAGGAAGCCCGAGCGGCCCATCGGCGCATAGACGCAGGCACGGCGCCCGGCGGGCTTACCCAAACGCACCGCTTTGGGGGATGATGCTGCACCACAGAAGGAGGTGCAGAGCATCATGGGACGGTTGGATGGCAAGGTCGCAGTGATTACCGGCGGCGCGAGCGGTATTGGCGCGGCTACGGCACGGCGTTTCGTTGATGAGGGCGCGCGCGTTCTGATTGTGGACTTGCAGGAAGATGTGGCCAGCAAGCTCGCCGGTGAGCTGGGAGCCAGCGTTGCGGCGCTGCGGTGCAACGTCGCCCGCGAAGCGGATGTGGCGCGGGTCATGGAAGCGGCAGTCGAGCGCTGGGGGCGGATCGATGTCCTCTTCAACAATGCGGGCTTTGGCGGCGCAAGCGGGCCGCTGGACCAGACAGCAGTCGAGGATTATGACCTGACCATGGACGTGCTGCTGAAGAGCGTGTTCCTGGGGATCAAGCACGTTTCGCCGCACATGAAGGCGCAGCGTTCGGGCAGCATCATCAATACGGCGAGTGTCTGCGCCTTCGAAGCCGGAATAGGGAACCAGCTCTACAGCGTGGCGAAGGCGGGCGTGGTGATGCTGACGAAGACGGCCGCTATCGAGCTGGCGGAGCACGATGTTCGCGTCAACGCAGTCTGCCCGGGCTACATCGCCACACCGCTGGCGGCCGGCCGCCCGCTCGCCGAACACGAGGCCGACAGCGTGGAGCGCGCACTCGGCCGGCTCCGGGAGCGAACGCAGGGCAACCAGCCGCTTGCACGCTCCGGCGAGGCTGAGGACATCGCTAACATGGTGACGTTTCTGGCCAGCGACGATTCTGCCTGGGTGACAGGGCAGGCCATGGTGGTCGACGGTGGGCTCCTCGCAGGAAAGCCCTGGCGGGACCTGCCAGCATGGATTACAAGCCAGCGCGACATCGACCTGTATCGTCCGGCCGGGGACTAGGAGCTCCTGTTGGGCGAGTCTGCAAGCGAAATGCGCTGGCTCCTGTTTCCCGGGTAACAGCGGCGAAGCGCTGCCTGGTGCAGAGTGATTTCCCCGGGTCATCTGCTGCTCTGTGGCTGGCTCCTTTGACGGGGCAACGCCGGCAGATCGGTGTTCACCTACCTGTCCCTGCCGCTTGGGGCCGGCGCCGCTGCCCGGTAGCAGTCCCCCGGCGGAGCGGGCTTTCGGGCAGCCAGGAAACCCGGGTGCTGCGGCCTCGCCGCCGGCTGGAGGTCCCGAACCGGCAGGCAGCATCCACGTGTTGCCTGCCCGGAGTGGCCTCACCGGGATTTTCCGCGTGCTCCCGGGAGCCGGTGGCGAGGCCCGCTGTTGTGAGTGGCGCAGACGAGGGCCAAGTTCCTGCCTTGCAGGCGCCGTAGCCTTCCGTGCGTCCCTCTCGAGCGTGCCGAGTACCGGAGCACGCATGGCATCGGCATTGACGAGCCCGCTACCGAAGCCATCCCGCTTCCGGCGGGCCGCCCGATTCGCCCGGTCACCCGTCATCGAGCCGCACGGCAGGTCTGAGCGCCTCCGCCAGCATCACCTGTAAACGTGGTAACAGCGTGCCCGGCCGGCATCGCCTAAGGTGAGATTTCCGGAGTTGTGGGTGGTCACAGGCAGTGGCGGTTCACAACAGGCTTCGCGCCGGCGTGCCGCTGGCCGGCGCAGACGTCCGTGCCGGCCGAGGGCACATTCTGCGGCGGAGCGGGCCAACCTGCGATGGGCGAACAACCATTGAGCGGCGATCCGCGGCAGCCCAGGAGCCCTGGGCAAGAGTTGCGCGAAGCGCTGGTAGCGCAGTTGGAGGGGCTCATCGATGCATACACCCGGGAGC
Organism: Dehalococcoidia bacterium; assembly: GCA_007126855.1. Lineage (GTDB taxonomy): Bacteria > Chloroflexota > Dehalococcoidia > Tepidiformales > Tepidiformaceae > SLAK01. The sequence goes on from SLAK01000102.1 coordinate 9,355, forward strand.
GTGCGTTGTTGGACCAGGTGCTGCGCGAGCTGACCCGCTTGAAGGACGCCGTTGAGGAGCAAGCTGCCGCTTTCGAGGCCGCGGAGGCCGGGGAGCCGTCCATCGCGGCGCAGCCTCCGCGGCCTCCAGGTGTGGAGTTGCAGGTGGTCGACACCGAACGCTTGCTTGAGTTCATCGAGCACCTCAGCGATGTGCCGGGCGTGGGGCGCATTTCGGTTATCTCGCCCGGGCCCGGACGGGCGACGCTCCTGGTAGAGCTGCTCGAAGGGGAGCCCGAGTTCGAGGAGGAGCCTGCCCCGGATCCTTCGCCGGGCGGCGAAGGGTTCACGATTGCCTGTGCCGGGTGCGGCAAGGTGTTGAGCCAGGGCGGGCCGCAAGTGTCCCATACCTTTTGTGACGAGTGTGTGCGGCGGTTGCTTTCCGATTGAGGATCGGGAGCATGCATCGTTCGACTTTGACCGCAGGGCGTAGACTTGGTCGTGAGTGTTCTGGCTGAGGCACCTCGGGTACGGCGCATCGGTACGCGGGGTGAGATGGCGGACATCGGCGAGGCAGTCAACATATGGCCGCTCGGATACTGGTTCTTGCTGCGGGCGATTCGGGGCAACCGCTCTGTTCGGCGCTGGAGGAACTGGGGTACACGGTTTCGCACGCGGGAGACTTGCCGGAAGCGGCCCGGATGATCCTCCGGGAGCCTCCGGACGCGCTGGTCGCCATGCTCTCGAATTCATCGGCGGCGCAGGCGTGCGAGCTGCTGCGCTCGCTGGGGGACTTCCGGATCCTTGTGGTCCCTGAGCCGATCGGGGCAGAAACGGCGCGGGCCTGTCTGGACGAGGGCGCGGACATGGTGCTGCTTAACCCGGTGGGAAATGAGGAGCTGTTGGAGCGCCTTCGGGCGGTCCTGCGGCGCCCGGGCGTGGTCGCGTCGCAGGCCATCCGCTTTGGTGACTTTGTGCTGGACGTGAATGCTCACACCCTGTCGCGGGATGGGGCGACAATTGACCTGACGCCGACGGAGTTCCGGTTGCTCAGCGTGCTGGCCGAGAACGCAGGGCGCGTGGTGACCAATGCCGAGCTGCTGACTCGCGTCTGGGGCGACGAGTACGCCGACGACGTGCAGTATGTGCGGCTGTACATCGGGTACTTACGCGCGAAGCTGGAAGACGACCCCGCCAGCCCGCGCTGGATCGTGACACACCGCGCGATTGGCTATCGCCTGGCGGTTGAGGAAGACGACGCGACCGGCGCTCAGGTAACCGGCTGATAGGACGCCAGGGGTGTGATGCCGGACGGCTCCGGGTTTGCCGGGTCCGGCAGCCGCACGACCAGGTGAGCGGCGGCAGCGGGCTCGCTGTCTTCGAGGATGAGGCGGTAGCCGCGCCCCCAGGCATTGACAAGGCGGCGCGGGCGCTCGGGGTGGTCTTCGAGCTTGCGCCGCAGGTGATGGATGTAGGTGCGCAGGTTTCGTTCGGCGTCGACGTTGCGCGCGCCGCGCAAGGCGGCGCCGAGTTCGGACTTGGTACAGGTACGGCCCCCCGCGCGCCAGAGCATCATGAGCACGGTGAATTCGTTTCGCGAGAGGGGAAATTCGGCGTCGTCGCGCCGGATAGTCTGGCGGGCCAGGTCCACGACAGTGCCGCTCCAGCGCAGGCTTGGCGGTGGGACGGCGGTGCCGGTTCCCAGCCTGCGGAGGATGGCCCGTGCCCGTGCGGCCAGGAGCGTAACGGAGGCGGAGTCGCTGACCACGTCGGCCGCCCCCCGGCGGAAGAGGGCGACGATGTCCTTGGCGTTGGCCGACTGTGCCACTGCGAGCACCGGGATGCCGAACAGGTCGTGAATCTGCCAGCATGCGATGGTCTGTTCGGGCGCGGCATGCCAGACATCGAGGACGATAATGGATGGTTTCCGGGCAAAGATCTCGTCGAGCGGCTGCGCTTCATAGGGTTCGATGCGGATGCCACGGCGGTTCCACTCCGTGGAGCGCACTGCTTCGCGCTGAAGTACGGCCAGGGCCAGCATAGGTCACATTCCTTCGTCCCGGACACGATGCAGGTCCGGAGCTGATGGATTTTCCCTGGCTGGTCGCCGGCCCGTTGCGGGGTGGCGGGGGGAGCGAACAGCCCTCCGCCTATGTGTAGCGCCGGGATTGCGGGTAAAGTGTTCCCCAGGTAACACCCGGACTGGCCACATGTGTCGTTTGGGCGGTTTGCTATGTGTATGCAATGCATTGGGGCCGCCGGGTTAGGGACGGCGGCCCGCGGGATGATCCGGAAGCTGAGGCAGGTCGCCGAGCGTTTCTTCAACCTTGTTGCGGGCGTCGTCGATGATGCGCTGGGTATCAGGCTCCTGGGGATCCGCTAGCCTGCTTGTCTCAACCTGAACCGACGTACCGCCCCGCCCGCTGACCGACACCTCGCCGCTGCCGACGCGGATGGATTGGCTGCCGGACTCGATTTCGACGCTGCCGCGCTCGGCCTCGACGCGCGTATCGCCCGACTCCACCGTAACGCTGCCGCGGCCGGCCTCGACGTGCGTATCGCCCGACTCCACCTTCACGCTTCCGCTTTCGGCGACAACGCGGTTGCCGCCGGCTTCAATCTCCACGTCACCGTCAATCTTGACTGACACGTGAGGCGTTTCAATGTGCAGTGGCGTTCCGTATGCCTGGATGTATTCGTGTATTCGTAGCTTAAGCCTGGTTCTCCATTCCTTGAACTCCGGCAGCAGCTTTTCCAGGCCTGAAGGCGGCAGCCCCTCGGATGAGATCTGCTCGCTGTGGCCCACGATGGCTACATTGCGCTGGACGCGGTGAATGGTCCCGCCGTCGCTTTCGACGCGGGCGACGTTCTCCTGCCTGATGTGCGTCTCCTGGCCGTCTCCAGATGAGGAGCGGTGGACGTTCTTCTGTTCGATGGTCGCGCCGTCGTCTTCGGAGGAAGTGGCACTGCTCTCGGGGGGCGCCTGCTTGAGGAAACCGGGCGCCGCTGGGGTGGATTCGGGCACACGAGCGCCCATGGCATAGGCGCCGCCAACGCTCGCCGCGACGATGCAGCCCGCGCCGATGAGCGCGGCGACTCGTGCAAGCGCGCTTCCGGTGAAGGACAGCCGCCGCAGGGGTGCGTTGCGTTCGGCCAGGGCGCCGCTGAGCAGTGCGCGGCCATGTGCGACCTGGTCCTCCGTGGGGGAAGGCGCTGGCAAGCTGGCCACGCGTGTGGCGATGGCCGCAAGCTCGCCGTCGCCGCTCGGGGTGCCGGCGGTGTCATGGTCGTGTTGCTGTTGCTGGCCGGTCATTGTGCGTCTCCATTTGCTGACGTGGTGGTGCTGCTGTGCTCTGAGAGCAGTCGGCGCAGGCTCCGGAGGGCGCGGTGTTGCAGGCCGCGCACCGCCCCGGCTGGCCGGCCGAGAATGCGGCCGGTGTCACCGGCGCTGAAGCCGGCATAGAAGCGAAGCAAGACCACGGCGCGCTGTTCCGCGGTCAGCTGGAGCAACGCCATTTCGAGCGCAAGGTGCTCGTCCGGGTCAGTCGATATCTGAGCGGTCACCGCCTCGGGCCGGTCCAGGCCGACAGTCGGCCGCCGCGCGTGGTAGCGGAGGTGGTCTACCGCCCGGTCGTGCGCCAGGCGGTAGAGGAAGGACTGGAAGGGCGCGCCACGCGCTTCGTCGTAGCGTTCGATGTCTCGGCAGGCAGCAGCGAAGGCTTCGGCCGCGATATCCGCGGCGGCGTTTGCGTCGCCGGTGAGGCGGTGCGC
>SLAK01000013.1 GCA_007126855.1 Dehalococcoidia bacterium
TCACGCCGCGCGCGATGACCATGATCGAGGATTACCTGGACCAGATGGCCCGCGAATATGTCGGAGACTTCGCCGACCTGCTGGCGGAGCGCCTGAAGCAGGGCGAGAGCGTCGACCTGGTACACGAAATGGCAGCGCGCCTGCCGGTGCACGCGATCTGCGAGATGGCCGATGTGCCACGGGAAGACTGGGATCGGGTGTTCCACTGGACCGAAGTGCTGGTCGGCGCCGGCGACGCCGAATACCGAAAACCCGGCGAAACCCCGCGGGAAGCCGCGAATCGCAACATCAACGAGTGGTTCGACTACATGGAGTGGCTGATCGAAAAACGTCGCGAGGCCGGACTCACCGGCAACGATCTGCTCACCACGCTGCTCAAGGCCCGCTTCCAGGGGCGGGAGCTCACCCCGCGTGAGGTCATGTCCTACATCATCCTGCTGCTCGCGGCGGGCAACGAGACGACACGCAACTCCATGACCGGCGGCGTCCATGCGCTGCTTGAACACCCGGACCAGCTCCAGAAGCTGGTGGAACGGCCGGAGCTGGTCGATTCAGCGATCGAAGAGATATTGCGCTGGACGTCGGTGGTCATCCAGTTCACGCGCACCGTCACCGAAGATGTGGAACTGCGCGGCCAGAAGCTGCGCAAGGGCGAGACCATCGCCATGTGGTATCCCTCGGCGAACCGCGACGAAGAGGTGTTCGAAGACCCCTACCGCTTCGACATCGAGCGGCAGGAGAACGACCATTTCGCGTTTGGCGGCTATGGCGAGCACTTCTGCCTGGGCGCAAACCTGGCCCGGTGGGAGATGCGTTGCATGCTGCGCGCGCTCCTGCCCGTGCTGCCGAACCTGGAACTGGCCGGAGAACCGGAGCGGCTGGCAGGCCAGCTCCACGTGGGCGGCATCAAGCGGCTGCCGGTGCGTTACAGGGAGGCTCCGGTCGCAGCTCTGCGGTAACGGGGTCCACGAACGTTACTCTTGTGGAGGCGAGCCGGTGTGCTGCTTCACGTCTTCCACCAGGCGGGCAACGTAATCCGCCTGCTGCTCGTCGAGGTCGACAAAGCGCAACCGCAGCAGCACCGTGTCGGGCCCCTCGCGTGCGCACACCACTTCACAGGGCAGGTATTCCAGCTCCTCCTGGAGTCCAACAGCCACTTCGATGCGCTCATCTCCAGGCGGTTCGAAGACTTCTACCGCCAGGCCGCCCAGCGAGACGTTGACTGTGACACCGAGAATCTCGTTTTCAGAGCCGGGTGTGCGGACACCGGAGCGCAGGCGCGCCGGGTAGCGCTCCGAGGCGCGCGTATCCGCCGGCCACCAGTCGCCGGCTTTGCCAAAGATGGCGCCGGAAGGGGCGTAGGGATCGGTGACGGTCGCGTCAATGGCCGCGCGCGCGCCGGGATCGCCACAAAACAGCCGCACCCGCGAACCAGTGGCAAGGAAGTACGGCTCCTGCATTTGGAGCACGACGAGCTGATCCCGTTCTTCCACCAGCGAACCGAGAAAGACGTTTCCGCCAGCGGCAGGCAGCACGTGCACCCAGGCGCCCGCGGCGGGTCGTCCCACCGAGTCGGCAGATACACTCATACGTAGATCGTCGGCAGCTTGGCCCCGTTTTATAGGCGTTATGCCGGGTCACTCGCGGCGGGTCGATTCCAGGTAGCCAAACACGGCAAAGAGCATGCCGAAAATCGCAAAGACCACGAAGATCCCGACGCCGATCCAGATCCACCCCTGACCTCGGTCATTCACGTCGGGCGAAATGCGCTCCGGTGCACCTTCGTGCGCTTCGATGGCCGCGGGAGCGTCGGGTAGGGTATGGGCCGATGCGGGCCGGGCTGCGACAGCGCCAATGAGCAACAGCGCTATGGCAACGACCGCGGTGGCGGCAAGCGGCATCCGAAGCGTCATGAACCAGGGCCTCCCGGGGCGAAGTCAATAACTACGACTGGCATCATGCGGCAGCAAAACCTCACAGGCCAGCCGGCGCAAGCGGGTCACCTGCGCCGGGCACGATTCTAAGCAAGATTGCCATTTGGCGCATCGAGCCCGCGCCAAGATGGCTCAGTCTGGCCGCTCGCCAACGTGCTTGCCTTCCTCGTCCAGGTCCCGGATGACCTCCGCGTACTGCAGCAGGGTTCTCGGCACCAGGTAATGCTCGCGCACGCGTTCCCGGGCGCGCTGGCCTAGCTCGTCTGCAAAGCCCAGATCTTCAAGCAAGCGCCGGACGTGTTCCGCGAAGCCATCCCTGTCCCCCGGGTCATCGAGCAACAGGCCTTCCTGCTCGTGCCGCACCTGGTCCTGGATGCCACCAACCTTGCTGGCAATCACCGGGCGGCCTTTCCACATCGCCTCGGTAACGGTGAGCCCAAAGCCTTCCTTCAGGCTCTTCTGCACCACAATGGCGGCATGCCGCTGCAGGGCGTTCACAATGGCTGCGTTCTCTTCCGCATCCGCCATTGGCAGGCAAACAAGGTTCACCATGTTCCGGGTGCCGTGCGGCAGCGCGCGCCACGCTACCTCCATCTGGGAAAGCACTTCGGCGCCTTCCGGGTCGTCGGCGACCGCGTGGACATTCGGCCCGACAAGCACAAGCTCGGCCTCGGCGGGAGCCCGGCCGTTGGCCAGCTCGGCGAAGGCTTCCATCACACCCAGGTGGTCCTTGAGCGTGTCCCATCGCGAAACCTGCACCACCAGCGGCGTGTCCCAGGTAGGCGCCCGGCCCATGCGGATAATGTCCGCACGGCGGTCGACACGGCCGGGCGAGCCGTCTTCACGGTGGAAGAGCCTCAGCCCCGGCCCGGGCGGGCCTTCGACGATGCCCGTGTACACCAGGATCGCGCGCACCGTCTCATCATCCATGTCCTGGTTCTTCGGCGAGAACGCATCGATGGCCGGCGGGATGATGACGGCCTTTTTGCGGTCGACCTGCGAGGGAATGTACTCCTCACGCGAAAAGATCGTCCGGTCCGCGCATCGAAGGTACGGCGCGAGAAAGTCCCAGCCCTTGCGCGTCTCTTCATTGGCCACGTCGGCGCCAATGTGGCAGCGCCAGATGGACGTCACGCCCGCGCGCCGCGCATGGGGCAGCAGCCCGGCCGTCTGCGGGTCGTGGAAGAGCACCACGTCACCCGGCTCCACCAGGGTGAAGAGCTCGTGGGCGTTCTGCTCCATGACTCGCTCGTAGATCTGACGGCGGGATTCATCGATGGGGCCGCCGTCGCCGGAAGCGCCGTGGAGCGAATGGTGAATGCGCTTGGTGAACCTGAAAAACTCCTCGTTGCCGCTGATTACCATCCAGCGGGCATCGATCTCCATGCTTCGCACATAGGCGAGCATGGGCCGGAGCATCTCGGCGACACCGCCACCGCGGGCGGTCGAGTTCACATTCCACACCACGCGGCCATCAAGCCGGCGGCGAATGTCGTCGGCCAGGGTCATCAGCTCGCGGAATCGTTCATCGCCCAGGAGCTCTCGATAGCGTTCTATCGACTGGACTCCAACCTGGACCTCTTCCATGTGCGGCATGGGCACTCCTGCTTGCCGGCCCCTTTCCCGGCATCTGTATTCCTTGATTACCTTATCGGCTCGA
>SLAK01000146.1 GCA_007126855.1 Dehalococcoidia bacterium
ATCCAGGATTACGCCGGCGGCATACCCCGGCTCATTAACTCACTCTGCGACATGGCGCTGCTGGCTGCCTTTGTGGACGATCACTACCAGGTGTCGGCCGAGATGGTGAAGGAGGCTGCAAAGGAACTGGAGTGGCCGCTGTTCGAGGAGCGGCAGTCCGGCAAGCGGCGCATGGGTGCGAGAACACCCCGGGGGAACGGCAACCTGCCCGCGGAAAACCGTGAGCGGGAGCAGTTCGAACAGGTCATCCAGACCGCCCTTGCCAGTATGGCGGTCGGCTTCGAGGGTCTCCGCCAGGAACTCAAAGGCATCGAAAACCGGCTTGCCGAGGTGGTCAGGCGGTTGGACAGGGATTAACGAAACACCGAAGGATTCACTGACCCGCCCCCCGGTCGTGCCGATCGCTCGTCGCCCGCTGACCCTCCACCACCAGGTTCCCAACACGGAATCAACGTCCGGGTCAACCTGTCGCCGGTTTTCGCGGTGCAATATCCGGAAAGGTGACGTGGGTCACGTCCATTGAGTTCGCCCCGTCACAGTTCGCCTGTCTGGCGTCGGCCATGCTGACACCTCACGCTGCCCAAATCCCTGCTGCCGCAGGCGATGCCAGGCGCCTTTTCGTACCGCCACTCAGGAGCGGATTTCACCAGGGCTGACTGATGGTCGGGTGTGTCTGGACACGGCACGCCGTGCCGCGAGCCCACTGCGAGCGGGGTTCAGCAACCATGCGGACAAGACTTCGTCGCCTTTCGAGTTCGGTTCGCTGCGGTGTCATGCCTGCCGTAGTCATTCTTATCCTTGGGATCCTTGCCTTGGGCCAGGCGGTGCACGCCAGGTCGGGGGCGAGCGGCGCTCCGGCGTTCGTCGAGGGTCAGATACTGGTCCAGCCTCGCGCCGGGCTGCCCGATTCGGCGTTGAATGCCCTGCTTCAGGCACACGGCGCCCAGACAGCGTCTCGTATTCCGGCGATCGGCGTGCGCGTGGTTCGCGTGCCACGGCGGGCGGAGGAGCAAGTCGCGGCGGCGTTGTCCCGGCGTCCGGAAATCCGGTTTGCGGAAGTTGACCGGCTGGTGTCGCCCGATGAACGGATTCCCGACGATCCGCGCTACGGGGACGCCTGGCACCTGCCGGCGGTCGACGCATCCGCGGCGTGGTCCGTGGCCCTGGGTGGTGACGTCATCGTTGCCATCCTCGATACGGGCGTGGATGCGAGTCATCCGGACCTCGCGGACAAGCTGCTCTACGGCTACAACTCCGCCGACGGAAGCACCACCACCAGTGATGTTCACGGTCACGGCACGCGCGTTGCCGGAGCGGCCGCGGCGTCCACGAATAACGCGACCGGGGTCGCGGCCATAGGCTGGGATGCGCGAATCCTGCCCGTGCGCATCACCAACCGCAGTGATGGCGTGGCCAGCTTCAGCGCCATGGCAGAGGGCGTCATCTGGGCCGCGGACAACGGGGCGACGGTTGCCAATATCAGTTACGACGCGACCCGCAGCAGCACCGTGGCCAGCGCCGCGCAGTACATGCGGAATCGCGGGGGTGTGGTCGTGGTCGCGGCGGGTAACTCCGGCGGTGATCCCGGCTACGCGGACAGCCCCTACATGACCAGCGTCTCGGCGTTCACGAGCAGCGGCAACAAGGCGTCCTGGTCCTCGTATGGCGATTACATCAACGTGGCTGCCCCAGGGGCCGGCATACTGACTACCTCTAGCGGCGGCGGCTACGCATCCGCGTCCGGCACCTCCTTTGCCAGCCCGGTGACCGCCGGCGTATTCGCGCTCATGCGCAGCGCCAACAGCAGCCTGTCGGCGGCGGAACTGGACGATGTGCTGTACAGCACCGCCAATAACCCCAACGGCGACTGGGATCCCTACTTCGGGCACGGCAAGGTCGATGCAGCCGCCGCGGTTGCCGAAGCGGCACGCCGCTCGTACATGGATTCGACGCCACCCGAAGTCCGTATCACCAGCCCGTCGGACGGTGCAAGGGTCTCCGGCACTGTTGCGGTCGATGTGTCGGCCAGCGACGACGGGTCCGGTATCAAGCGGGTGGACCTGTATGCGGGAGGATCCCTAGTCGGCAGCACCGAGGTCTCGCCGTATGAATTCTCCTGGGACAGTACTTCAGTGTCTGACGGAGATGTGGATCTGAGGGCGGAGGCCGTTGATAACGCCGGCAATCGCGCCAGTGCCCGGATCACGGTGAGCGTCGAGAACTCGTCCGGCGACGACAGCGGCGGCGGTGACGACGGCACGCCCCTCACGGTTCGCGTGACTTCGCCAAGTGATGGTGAGGTGGTATCCGGCACCGTGCGCCTGAGCGCGTCCGCCAGCAGCGGGCACACCATCACCATGCTCCGACTGCGGGTGGACGGCACGCTCGCCTGCGCCGGGGATGGCGATTCGCTCCGGTGCAACTGGAACAGTCGCCATCACCCGGGTGGACAGGCCGTCATTTCCGCAGAAGCGGAGGATGCCGGGGGCCGGTCCGATGTCTCCTCGGTTACCGTCACCGTCGAGTCCGGCGGAGGAGGTGGAGGCGGAAACAACAATAACAATCGAGGCGGCGGCAATAACCGTTGATCTTGCATCCGACGCCTGCCCTCCGGACCCGGCGGGCAGGCGTCGCACGCCGCGGACCTGGCTTGTCGGTCGATCTTACACCCCTCTTACGGTTATCCCAGGAAACTTGCCGCGCTGTCAGCTACAGGGCTTGCCTCTCGATTACAGTTTCACCCCACGATATTGCTTTTTTCGCTTTATAGAATAGAGGCTTGGAATTCTTTCGCTTGAGCTTTCCCTTCGACGGGTATCCCGACCCTGGAATGGATGCTGCGTGTTCCCGTACACGGAGTGCTCGAGGACTGTCGGGGTCATTTACACAGTCGCAATTCGGCCTACAGACCGGCGCTTCCCCCCGTTTCAAGAAAGCGTTTGCGAATCAGTGGGCTAAAGCACTTTCTGGCGGTCTTGTCATCTTGGCATAAGTAATGCATAGGGTAATGGCAAGAGGAGTATGAGCCGCGACCACCGGCAGAGCCGAAGTTATGGGTGTGTTGAGATGTCTGGATCTGCATCCTCCTCGCAACAGGATTCAGTGACAATAGGTTCCCAACCAGGGTAAAGAGGATCGCTAACATGAAATCCATCAAGTTCACAGGATTGGCGCTGCTGCTTCTTGTATTTGTCGCCTTCGCCGCACCGGCATCAGCTGTTTTCTGTTACGACGAAGATGACGATCGGTACATGACGCTCAGCCCGACGAACGGCGGCACCGCGACCTGTGAAGCTGCAGGAAGCACGCCTCCGCCCCAGGGCCAGGTGCATAGTGCTCTCGGCTTCATCAGCATCGACAAGATCGAGGGCGAGGACCCGGCAGAGCAGACGAGTACATGGTTCAGCATCACCGGTCTCGGAGCTACGTCCGGTGCGATTACCTTCGACAGCGATCTCTATACGTTGTTTGACGATGTCAACGTGGTGTTCAAGTTCGGCGGCGGCGGCATGGAACCGGACTGGTTCCGTTATTCACTCTCCCAGGTTTTCAGCGCCAACTGGGTGGTTACCCAGCAGCAGGCCCTGTC
>SLAK01000411.1 GCA_007126855.1 Dehalococcoidia bacterium
CTGGCAGTTTCAGGCGGGTAAGCTGTCTTCCACTCCGTCTCCGGTGCGCAGCTCGAGCCCGTTCCGGTCCAGGATACGAATGCACCGGCGGCGAATCGCCACCAGGCGTGCTTGCTTGAATTCGACGAGCGTACGTGTCACGGACTCGCGCGATGCGCCCACAACCTCGGCCAATTCCTGCTGGCTGAAGCCTTCCACCTCGTCCCGCTCGTTCGCCAGGTCGAGCAGGGCCTCCGCAACGCGTGCCGCGATAGGCTGGAAGGCCACCTGTTCCAGCTTCTGTTCAGCCTTCTGCAGCCGCCGCGCGAGCAAAGTGATCACGCGCATCGCCACCGGAGGGTGCTGGCTGACGATCTCCTCCAGGTCTTCCCTGGTCATCACACAGACGAGACACGTGTCCACGGGTTCCGCGTAGGTCCCCGCCATGAACTGCCCCAGCATCGCCATCTCCCCGAACGTGGTGCCCGGCTGTGCGATGGTCAGTACGAGTTTGCGGCCGTCCCCGGACAGCCGGTACAGCCTTGCCCGCCCCTCCTTCAGGATGACGAGGCGTTCGCCGGACGTCCCGGGCTCATAGATGGTGGAGCCGCGCTCATAGCGTTGCATGGGCAGTCGCTCGGCGATCCGGTGCATGTCCGCTGGATCCAGGTCGCGAAAAAGTTCCTGTTTGCTCAGCAAGAGCTGGCGAGCGCGGACGCGCTCCACCAGCGGTGCGTCTCCGAGTGCACCGCGCCGCTGCGTGCCCAGTAATCGCTCTACTGCGCGAATGGCCATCACCGCTTCAGTCTCAGCCACAGCGCTATGCGTTACAGGTGCGCGGCGGCGGGCCGGGGAAGGGAGACCGGCCCGCCGCCGGCGGCAGGTGAGGGAAGCTCTATCACTCCTCCACCGGGGCGATCACCGGGACGGGGCAGTTCACCACGAAGAGTTCCGGGTGCGAGTCGGGCGTCCCATTGAAACGTTGCAGGTCGCCGGCGTCTTCGCGTGCCTGCACTTCGCCATAGTTGCGCAGCACCTCCGGTTCCGTGCCGTCCTCCCAGACGAAGGTGAAGTGGTCCCAGAAGGAGCTCCACTCGGCGTCGCCGGGGTTGGTGTCGGTCACGCTCTTCTGGAAGCCCATCGGTCCCGCGCCCTCGATGCCGTTGCCGAACACCAGGATCTTCGCCGTGGCGCCCGCATCGGTGAGCGCGTGCGTCCCTGGCGAAGGCGCCACGTTCATCATCGGCGCCATCGGGGCCATGCTCACGTCGGTCACGATGTAGCGCGAGAGCGGGAAGCACTTGTGCAGCTTGAAGGTCACCGTGCCCCCGTCGACATCCACCGGCTCGAGCAATTGGCCATCACCCAGGTAGTCGGTGCGCACCTCGTCGTGGGGCATTTCGCCGCCGGGCCACTTCACCACCGGGTAGTTCACAATGTTGTTGGTGGCCTCGATGCTGATATCGCCATCTGAGGCGGCCTCTGCCACCGCGCTGGCCGAATCCAGTTCCACCGGGTCGCCGTTGAAGCGCACGATGGAGATGCGGTAGGCAGGCGTGAAGTCGTCCATGTGCGGCGCCGTGCTCAACACGGGAAGCTGCCCGGGCACGCCGTTCTCGAAGAGGTAGAGGTCTGCGTAACCGGCGCCTGCGTCCAGGGCGTTTTCCATCAGCGGCACGTGGACCAGGCCTTCCTGCTGGGCGAAGGCCTCGTCCGAAGCATCGCAACGGATGAAGTAGGCTGGTTCACCGTCGACGACGCCCGTGTGCAGCCGGAAGGTCACGAAGCCGTAGTCGCCTGCCCAGCCTTGCGGTTCCAGCGCGTGGTCCACCACGTCACCGATGAGCACCTGTCCCTGGTCGACTACCTCGTCCCCGTCGTCGTCCGGCTCGGGTGTGGGCGTTGGGTCCGGTTCGGGCTCATCCGGCTCCGGTGTTGGCGTTGGCGGTAGAGCTGCCTCGTCATCGTCGTCATCATTGCCGCACGCGACCAGCGCAGACGCAGCTCCCCCCGCGGTCAGCCCAAGAAAATGCCGCCGCCCCAGGCGGCGCCTCAGAAGTTCATCCCTGGACAAGCGTTGCCTCCTTCGTGGTAAGTCATCCACCACGAAACGATGGCCGCATGGCTCGCCCCGTTCGGTGACGGCCATCACAAGTGCAAGAATCTGTTAAGGCTTACCAGGGGTAATAGCTGGCGCACCGTTCAGGACTTCGGTACAAACAGCCCGATGCTTGCGGTGAAGCCATGCACGAAGTTCCGGTCGCCAACCGGGCCCACTTCGCCGTTGCAGAAGAACCCCGCCACCGGCAGCTCGCCGAAGCGCTCGCGCACCGCTCCAGCATCATGATCCGGGACACCGAAGAGCCCAACGCCCCGCCCATTGCAGGAACAGATCAGCGCCCCCGCCGGTTCGACCCCGCCCAGCACAAGCTGTGCCTTTTCCAGCATCAGGCGCAGCTCTTCGTCCGCGGCACGGTCGTCGCGCATGTGGAACTGGATGGTTTGTCCCGGCCGGACGAACGCCCCGATGGCCATCTCGCCCGTCTCCCGGTCTGCCCCCATCAGGTTGCGGATGAGGAAGTCGCCGCGCGTGAACTGGTCCCGGTATTCGTCCATGGCCAGGCCGACGAGCAGGTTGCGGCCCGCCCGTTCCTGTTCTGCTGGCGGCAGCGACTGCACCGTTTCGATTAGTACCTCCAGCGCCGGCCGCCCGCCGATGGTGCGGATCACGTTGCGATCGGCATCGGTGATCGTCCACGGCTCGCCCAGGGGCTCGGCGCCCTGCGAAACCACGGTCTCCACGGTCCAGCTCCCACCGATCGCGATGAGCACGCACCCGCCGGCCAGTGCCTCGCCGTCGAGGAATACCTGCGTGTTTTGCGGCGAAACCCGCGCCGAAGCCATCCCGCCAACCACCGGCACCTTCGGGTAGGCATGAGACAGCGCGTGCACCATGCCTTCCACGTCGAAGGTGAAGGGGTCGGCGAACATCAGCCAGGCGTTCACATCGTCGTCCTCCACCGCAAGCAGCGACCGCAGCCCCTCGGTGTCGAGCCCATCAACATCGCGGTTGTGGATGTGCTTGCTGTGCAGCGTGACGCCGGGCATGGGCACTGGCATCACGCTCACCGAAGGCGAATCTTCCACTTCGCGGCCCTGCCCGATGATGGCTTGCCCCGTGCACCCCGCGACGAGCCCCGGATTCAGCCGTTCCTGCACCGCCGAAAGCAGCTCCGGAAGGGTACCGCCGTAGTGGTCACTCGCAAACACCAGCGCCAGTTCCGCGTCGGGCGCCAGGCCCTCCACCGCTTCCTCCAGCGCAGTCTTCCACTCAGCCCCTGTCCCCAGCCCTGGCATGCAGCACCTCCCCGGCCGCGTTGCGGCGGTTTCTATCCAGTCTAGTGGACGCTTCGATCAGCGCATGCCCATCCGCTCGCGCCGGGCCTGCTCCGCCCGGGCGCGGCGTTCCGTCTCGCCGGTCAGGCGGTCCGCTTCTTCCTGCGTCAGCTTGCCCTGCGCCACCAGCACCGCGGCCTGCACAGCAGACAGCTCCGCCCGCCTCCCTGCTTCGATCCGCAGGTTTCGCAGCCGCGAACTGATGC
>SLAK01000039.1 GCA_007126855.1 Dehalococcoidia bacterium
ACCTCAATAACCTCAACTATGCCATCGACTACGGGGAAGGCACCTTCACCCTCCTGGATGAGCAGGGCAACCCGCTCACCGGCCTTATGCCCGGCGAAACCCTCGCCCTGCCTCAAGGAGCCCGCTACGAGGTGGTCGCCGGCGACACCGTCGAAAGCATCGCCGAGCAGCACAACGTCAGTGCCGCCCAGATCCGCAACATGAACCAGGAGCTGCTCCAGCACTTCGACGACGATGAAGAGCTCGACGGCTTCCGCCGGCTCGAGTTGCCTGCGGAACCGGTCGTTGTCGTTGGCCCGGCCGAAACCTGGGACGTCATCGCCGAGCGCTACGATGACCTCGACGGCGAAAGCCTCGCCCTGCTGAACGGCATGGATTTGACCGAGGATCCGCCTGCTGAGTCCATCCTTGAACTCCCCGAAGACGCGCTCTACGTCGCCCAGGACCTGGATACCTTCGAGGAGATCGCCACCCGGCACCAGATCACCGTCGATGAGCTGCTCGAACTCAACCCCCACGAAGAGCCTGAGCTCTTCCGGGCCCAGCTTATCCTCGATATGCCCGACGTCGACGCGTACGTCATCGATGGCCAGACCTTCGACGACCTCGCTGCAGGCTTCGGCAACGTCACCGGCGCGTCCCTTGCTCGCGCAAACGACTTTGGCCCCGGCGATACTGTCCGCGTCGGCACCCGCCTGCGCCTCCCGGACGAAGCCTACGGCACCGCCCCCGCCGACACCATCAACATGGGCGTCGGCTGCGTCGAGCACGCCGTGCCGCGCGCCATCTACGCCCGCATCATCGGCGAAGACGTCGACGACGTAGACTTCCCGCCGGACGAGGCTCCTGAGGAATTCACCGACGAGCTGACCATCTTCTCCTACGACATTGACTGGGTCTTCGACGCGGATGGCGAAGAGCTTCAGCCCAATCGCGGCGTCGTGAAAATCCGCCCTGGCACCACTGTCCGGTGGGATAACCAGGACACGGTCATGCATTCCGTCTCCGTTGGAGAAGAGACCTACGAGGCGCAGTTCATGCCCGGCGATACCTTCGATTTCACCTTTGAAGAGACGGGCCGCTTCCAGATTTGGTGTCTCTACCACCCCGAACAGGACGGCTACGTCTTCGTCGAAGTGGAGGAAGACGGCACAGACGATGAAGAAGACGAGGAGGAAGAGGAGCAATAAAACAGCGCCGGCTGTCACAAAACCGGGGGACGCGGATCAGGCGTCCGCCCCGGTTTCCGAAAGTTTGACGCTCTCCAAAGCGCTGCTTACGATTCCGAACTAAGAACGGGGCCAAAGCCCCACCAAGAGACTAAAAGGGGGAAACCTGATGCCCGCACAGACTGGCAAGCGCTACGTCTGTCCCAAGTGCAACTCCGAATTCATCGTCACCAAAGGTGGCGATGGCGACCTCACCTGCGGCGATACGCCGCTCGAACTCAAGAAATAGGGCGGGAGAAAACTCTATGGCTGTGCAGCTTGGCAAGCGCTACAAGGATGAAGACACCGGCATCGAGATCCTGGTCATCAAGCCCGGCGACTGTGACCTGAAAGTCAATGGCAAGGACATGGAACTCATGCAGCCCAAGGTCCTCCCTTCGGCCGATTAGGCGCAAGCGCTTTAGCTAACCAGGGCCCCGGCAACGGGGCCTTTTTTCTTGCCGGACAACCGCTGGTTGCCCGCATGTCCACTGGGTACCATCGATGCGTGAGCTACGAAGAACTTGTCGAATCGCGCATCCAGGAAGCCCTGTCTGCCGGCGCCTTTCGCAATCTCCCCGGCGAAGGCCGGCCCTTGCGCTCGTGGGACGAAGAACAGCTCGCAGGCGACCAGTGGCTCGGCTTTAAAGTGCTGCGCGATGCTGAAATGCTCCCCGAGTGGCTGCTCCTCGCACGCGAAATCGAACAGCACCGGGAAACACTGGACCAACTCGACCAGCGCCACGAAAACCTCGTCCTCGCCGCGCGGCAAGCGGGGCGGTGGGAACGGCTTATGCCGGTCGTCCAGCAGCTGCGCGCCGAATTCGAGCACGAAGCCCGCACCCTCCGCCGCAAACAGGACCGCTTCAACCACGACGCCCCGAACATCCGCCTCGAACGGCCCGGCATCTGGGTCGAATACCACCTCGAGCGGCTCGACAGCCGCATCTCGTGCCCGATCGAACTCCCTGGCGATCGCGGCTGAGCAAAGCTCTGTGTATACTGTCCCGGTGTCTGCCGCAAAAAGCGGCGAATCCAGGCCTGAAGGTGGGGTGAGCGGACTCGATTGGCTGAAGTTATCATAGGCGACAACGAACCGTTTGAATCTGCGCTCAAGCGCTTCAACAAGCGCGTCCAGCAGGATGGCATCCTTTCTGAGGCGCGCCGGCGCGAACACTACGAAAAACCAAGTGTGAAGCGCAAGAAGAAAGAAGCGGCCCGCCTCCGCAAGCTGCGCAAAAAGCAGCTCCGAAGCGAGCAGCGAGCAGCAGCCCGGCGGTAATCGCGGACAACACCTGGCCCGGGATGTCCCGGGCTTTTCTTTTGGGATGGATGCATGTCGCAACTCGAAGCCCAGATCCAGGACGACCTGAAACGGGCCATGCGCGAGCGCGATGCCACGAGCCGCGATGCCCTGCGCCTGCTCGTCGCCGCACTCACCAACGCCCGCATCGAGGCGCGGGGGGAGCTGGATGACGCCGCCGTGCTCGGAGTCGTCCAGAAGCAGGTGAAGCAGCGCCGTGAAAGCATCGCAGAATTCGAAAAGGCCGGCCGCCAGGATTTGGTCGACAAAGAACGCGCCGAACTCGACGTGTTCGAACGCTACATGCCCCAGCAAGCCTCCCGCGAAGAGATCGAAGAGGCCGCCCGAAAGATCATCGCTGAAACGGGCGCCTCCGGCCCCCGCGATATCGGCAAAGTCATGCCCGTCCTCGTGAAGCAGTTCGCCGGGCGCGCCGACGGCCGCCAGATCAACGACATCGTCCGTTCCCTCATCGGAGAGGCGTGACCGTCCAGGCCATCCTCTTCGACTGGACCGGCACGCTCGCCTATCTCGACCGCCGGCATGCCCGCGACCCCGTCGCCGCAGTCTGCGCCGAAGTCGAACGGCACACCGCACAGCTTGCCCCCGGATCCCCCGACCGGCTCCGTGACTCCTTCCGCCGACTCATGCAGCAATACGGCGACAACATCTCCCTGCAGGAATTCGTCCGGCGCGCCTGTGGCGGTTCCGGCCTTGAGCTCGACCCGCAAACGCTCGCCGCCGCAGCCCGGGCCTTTGGACGCGCGCTCATGGCCGGGCAGGTGCTGTACGACGACGCCCGCGCCATGCTTTCCTCGCTCAAATACCGCGGCTACCGCCTGGCAATCGTCTCCAACCTCGTCGTGCCGGCCCACTATGTCAGCGACCACCTCCGTGACCTTGGCGCTGCCAGCTACATCGACGCTATCGCCACCTCCGGCGACGTCGGCCACGCCAAGCCACACCCCGCGCCATTCCGCCGGGCACTGGAACTGCTCGATGTCAGCCCCTCCGACGCCCTCGCCGTTGGCGACAGCGTCGAAACGGACATCGAAGGGGCCAGCGCAGCCGGCATTCCCTGCGTTCTCCTCGACCGCCGGGATCGCCATCCTGATTGCCCCGTCCCTCGCATTACCAGGCTCACCGGGCTGAATGGCATCCTTGGCGAAGGTCCCGCTGACCGCATGCCGGGGCCTTGGTGACCCTTTGCTATCATGCAAACACATAACCTATGCTTCGCCGGCGTCCTCGTCCCATAGTTTCCCGTTGGATGGCAGCGCTCTTCGCGCTTATCGTCGCTGTGCCTGCGGCACTTGTCGTTGTGCCCCTGTGGAGCGCCGACGACGGCCTGTCTGAAGGCTCTCGCGCCCCGCGTGACCTCATAGCCCGCCGAGACGCGCAATACGAATCCCAGGTCCTGACAGAGCGCGCACGCGACGAGGCCGCCGCCGAAGTCGCGCCGGTCCTCTATCCCGTTGACCCTGCTGCCCGCGCGGAGCAGAAGGAAGCCCTCGATGCTTTCCTCGAAGAGGTCAGCGCCGTCCGCGGCGAATCAGGTCTGTCCACACAACAGCGGCTGCAACGCCTCGAACCCATCGCCGAAGGGTTGCAGCTTACACAGGCCGCTCTCACCGCGCTCGCATCCGTCTCCGATGAAGACTTCCAGGCACTGGAAACCACCGTCCGCCAAAGCGTGGAAACCCTCATGAGCCAGCCCATCCATGAGGATGGCATGATCGGCCGGGCCATCGAACAGCATCTCGCCGCCTTGAACCCGCGCCCAGAAGACCCGCAGGTGGAGACAGCGCTGCGCGAATTGCTGCGCAACTTCGTCGCCGTCAACACCGAGATCAACATTGAGCGCACCGAAGAGCTGCGCGAAAACGCCAGGGCCAATGTGTCCCCGGTCATCAGCACCTGGACCGCCGGCCAGACCATCGTGTCCGAAGGCAGCATCATCACCGAATCCAACGTCGAGGCCCTGCGCGAAACCGGCGTCATCGATACCGCGCTCGAGCCTTACGATGTCGCCGCTGGATTGCTTGGCGCCCTTGCCCTCGGGCTCCTGCTGGGCGTCTACGTCTACCAGTTCCAGCCCATCCCCCCGCCTGCCACCAGGCGCCTCTTCCTCATGGCATTCGCCATTGTCGTCACCCTCGTAGCCGTTCGCTTCATCCTGCCCGGCCTCTTACCAGATGCCGATACCCGCTACATCGCCTTCATGGTGCCCGTCGCCGCGGCCGCCATGGTTGCCGCCTCCTTTGCCGATCTGCAGTTCGGTGTCGTCGTGGCCGTTGGCGTCGGGCTTTTCGCCGCCTTCATCGGCGCCACCGCCCCCGAGATCCCCGGCGCGGGCTTCGCCTCCTCGCTTGAAGCGCTCGAAGTCGGCGCCGTGTTCACCGCGGCAGGACTCGCGGGCGCCAGCACCGTCTATCGCGCTGAGCGCCTCTCACGCTATGTCCTTGCTTCCATCGCTGTCGCTGCCGCAACCGCCCTGGTGCTGCTCATTTTCTGGATGCTCCAGAACCCACAGGGACACGAATCCCTCGCCTGGATTGGCGCCGCCGCCGCCGTCAACGGTGTGAGCGCATCCGTCATCACCGTCGGCATGTTTGTCGTCCTCGCAATGGTCTTCGGCGTCACCACCCGCCTGCAGCTCATGGAGCTGGCCCAATCCAACAGCCCGCTCATGCAGCGCCTCCAGGACGAGGCGCCCGGCACCTATCACCACAGCATGATGGTCGGCGCCCTCGCCGAACGCGCCGCCGAACAGGTCGGAGCCGACGCCCTCATTACCCGCGCCGGCGCCTACTACCACGACATCGGCAAGCTCGTGCAACCCCACTTCTACATCGAAAACATCGTCGATGAGCACAGCCCGCACGACGCGATGCCCCCGCGCGAAAGCGCCAAACGCATCATCGAACACGTCACCAATGGCATGGAACTCGCCAGGCAGCACCGCCTGCCAGGCGTCGTCCGCGATTTCATCCCCCAGCACCACGGCACCCGCCTCGTAACATTCTTTTACCGCAAGGCCATCAACAGCGGCGAAACACCCAACGCCGCCGACTTCGCCTATGCGGGCCCTCGCCCGCGCACCAAGGAAGCCGCCATCGTCATGCTCGCCGACTCCTGCGAGGCGGTCGTCCGCGCTGGCGACGACCGTGGCCCAGAGCAAATCAATGCCGTCGTCGACGCCATCTTTGCCGAGCGCCTCGCAGAAGGACAGCTCGACGAGTGCGACATCACCATGCGCGAACTCCAGGCAGTCGCCGCAAGCTTCAAGGCCACCCTGCGCGCCGTCTATCACAAGCGCATTGAATATCCCGCGCCTGCCGCCGACGAAACCGAGGTCACTGTAGGCGCCAACCCGGCGCCCGGCGCGTAACTCGCCACCGCCGTTCGACGCTCAATGTTGCCGCGATGCATACTGGCAGCGGCACGGAGGTTTGATTGCCCATGCGCTTTGCCATCGTCCGCTTCCCCGGCACCTGGAGCGATCGCGACTGCCACCACGTGCTCCACAACGTGCTCGGCCAGGAAGCCGACATCCTCTGGCACCGCGAAACCAGCCTCTCTGGCTATGACGCCGTGGTCCTTCCCGGGGGCTTCTCCTATGGCGACTACCTGCGCTGCGGCGCCATCGCCCGCTTCTCGCCCATCATGGAGTCGGTCATCGCCTTCGCAGAAGCAGGCCGGCCGGTCATTGGCATCTGCAACGGCTTCCAGGTCCTCTGCGAAAGCCACCTGCTGCCCGGCGCCCTCATGCGCAACGACAGCCTGGAGTTCCGCTGCGAATGGATACATCTCCGCCGTGAGGGCGCATCAACACCCTGGGCCGATGGCATCGCGAGCGGCCAGGTGCTGAACGTCCCCATCAGCCACAACGACGGCAACTACTTCGCCGATGACGCCACGCTCGACGAACTCGAAAGCTCCGGCCGCGTCATCTTCCGCTATTGCGACGAGCGCGGCGATGTCACGCCTGCCGCCAACCCCAACGGCAGCGTCCGCAACATCGCGGGCATCATCAATGCGCGCGGCAACGTGCTCGGCATGATGCCCCACCCTGAGCGCGCAGGCGAAACCATCGTCGGCGGCACCGACGGTAACCTCATCTGGCAGAGCATTATCGAGCACGCGTTGCAAACCGCGAGCTGAACGAGCAGGGCGGCGGCTGGTAGGTGGCCTGAGCAGGGCAATATGGCGCGGGGCGCGATAGACGCCCGGCCTTGAGGGCAGTCATGACCACGGCACTCGGCACCTTCCCCGTTCAACTGAGCGCGGACGATGCCACCACCCAGAATCGCCTTACCGTCTTCTTCCGCCTCATCCTCATCATCCCCCACGCGATAGTCCTTGGCATACTCGGCATCGTCGCGTCCATCATCTACCTCATCTCCTGGTTCGCCATCCTCTTCACGGGCGGATATCCCGCAGGCCTCTACCGCTTCATGGCCGGCTTCCTTCGCTGGACTGCCCGCATCAACAGCTACTTCTACCTGCTCACCGACCGCTACCCCCCGTTCTCGCTCTCCGACGACGAGAACTACCCCGTACGCCTGCTGGTGGATGAGCAAACGGAAAACCGCAACCGGCTCACCACCTTCTGGCCCATCCGCTGGATCCTCGCCATTCCGCATCTCATCATCGTTGGCGCGCTCGGCTATGCCGCCGGGGTCGTCGTCATCATCGCCTGGTTCGCTGCGCTCATCACCGGGTCCGTTCCGGCGGGCCTCCACAATTTCCTGGCCGGCTATCTTCGCTGGTACTTCCGCACCTACGCCTACGTCTTTCTCCTGACCGATGACTATCCGCCCTTCGCCCTGAACTGATGAATCTCCGCGCTGCTGGATCGGCTCCGGTCAACCTGTAATCATTCCCGCCGACTATTCCAGCGGAGGCCCTTCCCCAAATGGCAGCAGCGTCAGTCAGGATCGAAGACTTCGTCAGCAGCAGGTATCCCCCGGACCAGCTTGTCATCGCAGGCCCGGGGCGCCGGCTGGCAGGCTACCTCATCGAAGGCGCCATCTGGTTCGTGGGCATCCTGCTGGGCATCATCACCGTCGGTATCCTCCTCATCCCCTTCTTCATCGGTTACCTGGTCTGGTTCATCTTTGCCGCGATCAATGGCCAGACGCCCGGCAAACAGCTCCTGGGCATGTACATCATGAAGGCCGATGGCACTCGTGCCGGCGGTGGCTACGTATGGGTCCGCGAACTGCTGATCAAGGGCCTCGTCACTTCGCTCATCACCATGGCGACATTCGGCATCTTCTGGATCGTCGCTGCGCTCTGGTGCCTCTGGGACCGCGACCGCCAGTGCCTCTGGGACAAGATGGCCAGCACCTACATCGCCTGGTCGCCACGGGGCTATAAACCGCTCACCGCAAACGAGCTCCAGCTTATGGGCATGGCCCGCACCGTCGAGCCTGTTGTGGCGCCTCCCTCCGCAGTAGCCCCTCCTCCTCCCCCTCCCCTGGCTGCCGCTCCTTCCCCGCCGAACAGCCAGTCCGTCCCCGACCAGCTCCGCCAGCTGGCCCGCCTCCACGACGAAGGCATCATCACCGACGAAGAATACGAAAGCCGCCGCTCCGAACTGGTGAAGCGCCTGTAGCTGCGGGGGCTCCTGCGGCCCCACGAGCGCCAGAACCTTACTGCGCGTACTCCCGCTTCGCCGTACCGTTGTTGCATGGCCGTTTCCCAGGAAGCTCTCGACGCCGTCGCGCTCAGCCGCGATGAATACGACCTCCTCGTTCAGCGTCTCGGGCGTGAGCCCAACGACGTCGAACTCGGCATGTTTGGCTCCCTCTGGAGCGAGCACTGCGGCTACAAGAACAGCAAACCCCTCCTCCGCCTCTTCCCATCCGGCGGCGACCGGGTGCTCACCCAGATCGGCGCCGAAAACGCCGGCGCCATCGACGTCGGCGACGGTCGCTGCGTCGTCATGAAGGTCGAATCCCACAACCATCCGTCCGCGATCGAACCCTACCAGGGCGCCGCCACCGGCGTCGGCGGCATCGTGCGTGACATCTTCGCCATGGGCGCATACCCCATCGCCATCCTCGATTCGCTCCGCTTCGGCACCCTCGAAGACCCCCAGACGCGCTACCTCTTCGACGGCGTCGTCGGCGGCATCGGCGGCTATGGCAACTGCCTGGGCATCCCCAACGTTGGCGGTGAGGTCTTCTTCGCCAGTTGCTACAACGGCAACCCGCTCGTCAACGCCATGTGCGTCGGCATCGCCGATACGGACAAACTTGTCAGCGCCCGCGCGTCGGGCGAAGGCTCCGTGCTCCTGCTCGTCGGCTCCGACACCGGCCGCGACGGCATCCATGGCGCCAGCGGCCTGGCCAGCCGTACCGACCCCGAATCACGCTTCGCCGAGATGCGCCCCGCCGTCCAGGTCGGCAACCCCTTCATGGAAAAGCTGCTCATGGAGGCCTGCTACGAGCTGGCTTCGCAGCACCGCGACTGGATCGTTGGGCTGCAGGATCTCGGCGCCGCCGGCCTCACCAGCTCCGTCGTCGAATGCTGCGCCCGCGGCCGCTCAGGCGCTGTCCTCAATATCGAGCGCGTCCCCCGCCGCGAGTCTGGCATGACCCCGTACGAGGTGATGCTGAGCGAGAGCCAGGAGCGCATGCTCATCATCGCCAAACCGGAACACGTCGAAGATGTCACCGCCCTCTTCCACCACTGGGAACTGCACTGCGAGGCCATCGGCGAAGTCGTCGGCGGTCCGGACGTCATCGTCCGCGAAAACGGCGTCGAAGTCGCGCGCGTCCCCTGGGAAATCGCCACCGAGCCACCCGAATACCGCCGCGCTGGCGAGCGCCCCGTCGAGCTCGTTGAACTCAACCGCTTCGACCCCGCGACGCTGCCTGACCTTGCCACCGCCGATGCTACCGGCGCGCTGCTGCGTGTGCTCGCCCGTCCCAACATCGCCAGCAAGCGCGGCGTCTACCGCCGCTACGACCAGCAGGTGCTCGCAAACACGATCGTCCAGCCCGGCGGCGATGCCAGCGTCGTCCGCATCGATGGCACCAACCGCGCCATCGCGCTCAAGACCGACTGCAACCCGCGCCTCGTCTACCTCGACCCATACGTCGGCGGCGCGATCGCCGTCGCCGAGGCCGCCCGCAATATCGTCTGCACCGGCGCCACCCCCGTCGCGGTCACCGACTGCCTGAACTTCGGCAATCCCGAGAAGCCGGACGTCTACTACACCATGGAACACGCCATCCGCGGCATCGCCGAAGCCTGCCTCGAGTTTGGTACCCCGGTCGTCAGCGGCAACGTCAGCCTCTACAACGAGCGCTCCGGAGTGCCGGTCTACCCCACCGCGGTCATCGGCATGCTCGGCCTGCTCGACGACGTGGAGCAGCATCTCACCGCCGCCTTCTCCACCCCCGGCGCACCTGTCTTCCTGCTCGGCGCGGATATCCATCAGCCCGCCGTAACCCTGGGCGGCAGCGAATACCTGGAAGCGGAGCACGGCAAGGTTGCCGGCCTTCCCGCCGTCGACCTTGTCGCCGAGCACAACCTCCAGAAACTCGTCCTCGCGCTCAACGCAGAAGGCCTGCTCCTCAGCGCCCACGACTGCTCCGAAGGCGGCCTTGCCGTCGCCCTCGCCGAGTCGTCCATCCTCGGCAACAGCGGCTTCGAAGGTGACAGCAGCCTCGACCTCGGCGACCGCTTGGACGCCGCCCTCCTCGGCGAAGGCCAGGGCCGCATCGTCGTCAGCGCGCGCCCGGCAGCGGTCGACCGCCTCCACCAGCTTGCGGGGGAGCACGGTGTGCCCGTCTCCGAACTGGGGCAGGTCATCGAGGGGCAAAGCTTCACGTTCGGCCCAATTTCGACGACTGTCCCCATGCTGCGCGAAGCCTACGAAGCGCTCATGCGCTTGTAGCCGCCTTATCCGCAAAGATGCTCGAGCCAAAGATGCCCCGGAGATCCAAACAATTCATCCCCGGAGCACCCTCACCAAGGGGCCGCTCAACGGCCATAGACGGAAACGTGGGCGCCGCTCGTCGCAGTAAAGGGCTCGCGCCTCCAGCCTCCCCAACGCTCCTTCAGGCGAAGCCCCGCAATCCTGGCCATCAGGTCGAGTTCGCTCGGCCAGGCGTAGCGCGTGACGACCGGATTGAGCCGCACGCCGTCGCGCGATAGCACGACGTGGCTCTCATCCAACAACTGCCCGACCGGGTCGTGGCGAGCTACATCGAGCCTGACGTGATCGACTTCGACCGCTTCCGCGTCCACGTACTGATCATTGCGCAGCCGGTAGAGGAAGCTCGGGACGAACGCTTCAATCACGAACACACCACCGTCAGCGAGATGGGCGGCAACGTTCTCAAAGCAGCGCACCTGCTCGTCCTGCGTCAACAGGTTGAACAGCGAATTGGCGACGACGTAGATCAACTGGTACCGGTTCGGCACCGCCACGTCCGCGAAGTCGCCGAGAGTAACCGATAGGCGGTCGCCGCCGGGCTTCGCGCGCAGCCGATCAACCATAGCCGTTGAGATGTCTATGCCGTCGACGCGGATGCCTCGCTCCGCAAGCGGGAGCGCAATCCAGCCAGTACCGATCGCAAGCTCGAGCGCGGGACCGCTCGCCGCCAGCTCCTCCAGCAGCGAGAGTACGGCTGCCCGGTCGACCCGGCTCGGAGTCCTCGAAAACCGTTGTTCGTCGTCGTACCTCGCCGCGGCATCCTTCCCGAAACTCACAGAGGGCTCGTAGTCTTTCAAGTCCCTTGCTCCTTTGCCTTCCCGCGCCGGGTAGGCGTCGGCTCCGCCCCAGCCTCGTCGGCGAGCACTTCGTCGACCGTGCGCCGGGCGATGGCGGCGAGCACGGGGTTCGTGTCGCGGTAGTTTGCGAGCGCTCCCAGCCACCGCAGTGCCCAGCCCTTGCCGCGCTCCCACGTTGCGTCATCGGCCCCGACCGCTTCCCGGAACGCGTCACGGCTTTCGCCCGAGAACAGGGACCAGGCCGGGGCCAGGTCGCAGGCGGGATCGCCGACGCCAAGACACCCGAAGTCAATGACGGCGCTGAGCCGCCCGTCCACGGCCAGCAGATTGTGAGAATGTAGGTCACCGTGAACCCAGACGGACGGCCCGGTCCACTCGGGTGCGCCGACGGCCGCTTCCCATGCAGCCGTCACGTCGGTCAGTTCGCGAGGTTCGAGTATGCCGTCGAGGGAGGTAATTAAGGCGCGGATACGGCGGTCCAGGTTCGCGAGCGGCACACCGCGGTAGAAGTTGCGAGGCCCTGCTTCGGGCCCTCCGGTTGGGTCGATCTCCTGAAGCGCGGTTATGAATTGCGCCAGGTCCGCCGCCGCCTGCGGGAGGTCTGCTATCCGGACGATGGTTGCGTTCTCGCCTTCGAGCCAGCGGTACACAGCCCAGGGCCAGGGATAGCCTTCCGCCGGTGCCCCTTTTGCGAGCGGAATCGGAATGGCAAGAGGCAAGCGTGGCGCGAGCCGAGGGAGCCACTTGTACTCCTTGTCTACCAGTTCGACCGCCCAGTGAATGCGAGGAAGTCGCACGGACATGTCCGGCCCGAGCCGAAAGATGGCGTTGTCCGTTCCTGTAGACGGTACCCGCTCGACCTGAAGGTTCGACCAGCGTGGAAACTGGGAGGCCAGCAATCGTCGTACCAGCGGTACATCGATGTCGATTTCGCCTTCGTTCATTTTGCCGGGGGACATCTCAATCCCTCTCGGGACCGCACGCGCGCCGTCGTGCGTTGATGGCGAATGCGACGAAGACAGATTGGTTCGTGATGCCGCGGTGCAGGAAGCTGGCGGGCGTGCCGCCACCACCGGCCCTGCCAATCGCATCGCTAGGTAGCCGGCTGCTCAGTGCAGCCTTATCGGCGTCTGCAGACGCCAGGTTTTCTGTGTTCAACAAATGCGTACAACCCCATGTGTTCAGAAGAAGCGGAATATCCGGTGTGGTTGAACATGAGAGTTGTCCGCATGGTTGCCCCTCCTGGGCCCGTAGCCCAGTCGGGAGTAGAGCACAAAACGACCCGGGACGACAACCGGCTTGCGTGAGAAGCCCGCCATTGTGTCGCGCTAGTACACGCCCCCGAGCTTCGAGTGGTCCCAGCTGTAGATGTCCACCGGCTTGATCCGCACCGCCACGCGCTTCGACGCCGCCTTCAGCGCCTGCTCCGGCGTCTCCGTCGGGATGGGGATGCCGCTGTACTTGTGCCCCACCAGCCCCATGATCTTCGCCGTATAGGGTGTGTCCTCGACGATCTCAGCCTCACCTTCGATCACGAGCCCCTTCAGCTCCTCGTACTTCTTCCCGGACTCCAGCATCACCGTGATCTTGGGGTCGCGCCGCAGGTTCATGATCTTCTGGCTCTTTCCGAAAGTCGTGAAGTGCACCAGCCCGTCCTCCACCACGTACCACATGGCCACCAGGTGCGGGTAACCCTTCGGCCCGATCGACGCCACCTGCAGCGTCCA
>SLAK01000191.1 GCA_007126855.1 Dehalococcoidia bacterium
AGGGTGCGGGTGGCGCGGAGCTCCTGGTAAGTGGAGACGGCGATATTGGCGAAGATGACGATGCCGACGAAGAGGCCGTCCTGGAATTCGCCCAGCGCGATGAGCATGGCGATGAGCGTGAAGAGGATGACGTTGAAGAAGGTGAGGGAGTTATCGCGGATGACGTCGCCATCGGTGCGCTGGCGCGTGGTGTCGACGTTGACCTTGCCCTCTGCCGCGCGCTCTGCGGCCTGGTCCGTTGTCAGCCCTCCCGGCGGGGGCGGTTCGGGTAGCCGCGCGCGGGCGATGGCAGTTTGCTGGCGCTGGGCCTCGAGTGTCACAGGTTCAGCCTAAGCAATTTGGACCGCTTTGAAAGCCCGCCCCGGGATCCGTGGTTTACGATTCCCAATCGCGGCGGGCCTGGATGCACCAAGATTACAGGTTTTCGTCATGCATCAAGGCCGATCGGCGAACGCGGCGGAGCGGATCGCATCGTGCCTGCGCCCTGGTGCTCAGCAGTGGCTGCAGGCCGTTAATTGCCGACGGCCATGCCACCGATCGACAGCGCGATGAGCATCGCAATAAATGCGCCGCAGAGCAGCGTTAGCCAGCCGATGGTTTTCCACATTTCCCCTGACATTCACCAGGCCCCTGCAAGAGTCGCACACACCGGTGCCCGCCTCAGATACTACGGTTTTCGGTGGCTATTCGCATCTTTGCCGGCTCGCGAGCCGGGCAGAAGTTTCAGCTATGCAGGGGGAGCCCCGGGAGCATTTGCTGCGGTGTGGGTTCCTCGGCCTGCGCGGAGATCGCTTCGAAATAGCGCCGGGTCCATTCGTTTGCGGCTTTGCGGTTGGCACAGAAGACCACCCGTAGGCGCGGGTGGGCGGCGTACATTTCGCCGATTGCGCGGGCGCAGAAGGAGGGGCTCAGGTGATGTACCCTGCGCCCGTCCAGGAAGTGCTCGTAGGGAGCTTCGACGACGAAGGCATGATGTTCGTACGAAGCTAGCTCCAGCAGGCGCTGGTGGAGCGCGGGCATGGCGTTCATCTCGCCGAGCAGGTTTTCGAAGGTTTTGCGCTCGACGACGGCGATGACGCGGTCTGCGTCTACCAGGGCGTAGTCTCCGGCGGCCAGGCGGCCTCGTTCGACCGTGGAGCCCGGGAAGCGCCACGGGTATTTCTCCTCGTGGGCAATGCGCACGGTGAGGGCGTGGGTCGAGGGCGTGGCGAGGGTCATGCGCGGCCGCCGTTGGCGCATGGAAGACTGGGTCTGCCAGAAGATCTGCTCGTAGGTGCCGCGGCTGGCGTCCTTATAGGGACGTTCCAGGAAGAGGAAATCGCAGCGCTTGTTGCGCGCCCGGTCGAGCACGACGCTCAGCCGTCGCCCGCGGCGCTGCAGGCCCGTAAGCGGGACGCGTTCGACTTCCTCGATGACGTCGTCTGGCTCCCCGTTTTCGCGAATGCAGAAGATGTTGCGGTTCGCGGCGGGCCAGCGGTCCTGGACGCGGAGGGCGATCACCTGGCGGTCGCCCTGGCGGATCTCCACCCGGTAGGGGAAACGGTCGCTGGTGCAACGTTCGAGGATCCAGGTGCCGGCAGCCATCCTGTGACGAGTATAGACCCGCGCGCGGGTTCGCTCCCGAGTCCGGCACTGCGGTTCTTGCTGTGCGGTCCCTACCTGCCGGTGGGGAGATTGTCGGCGCGGGGGACGGGGAAGAAGTGATGGTGGTGGGCGCCGGTGATCTCGAAGGCCGCGGTCCCCGCGCGGCCGTCGGCGGTGCGCAGGTGCATGTGTTGCTGGCCGCCGCCGAAGCGCCCGTAGCGGGCGTGCCACCGTCCGTGGCCTTCAATGTCGAATTTGCGCCCGTCTTCGAGCGTGGCGGATATGACGCCTTCGAGCCCGGCGACATCCTCGCCGTCGCGCCCATAGCTCACGCGGCTGCCCGCGCCGTCAATCCAGTGGAGGTCGTGGCGGAAGTCGACGACCTGGACGGGTTCGCTCATGTCCCCCGGGGCCCAGTAGCCATCCATATAGACGCGCTGCCCGTTGGGGAACTCCCAGTTCCAGACGCCGAGCATGCCGTCGGGGAGCTGGATGGCGAGCCACATCCAGAGCGGGCAGCGCTGGTGGTCGCGGATGCCCCACGAATGGTCACGCTGGCCCCACCAGTCCCGGATCTCGAAGGTTTCGCCGTCGAAGCTGTAGCTGCCGCTGTACCAGCCGGACTGGATCATGTGGCTCTGGTCCCAGATGGTCTCCTGGCCCGCCTTCATTGTCCCGCGGCGGAGGCCGCATTCGCGGGTGCGAGCACGAAAGGTCACATCGAGCCCGATCGGCGACTCCGCCGGGTCTACCCACAGGTGGACGGTTTGGTATGGCTCGGCGATGTCGATACGGACGGGGCCGGCGGCCATGGTGTGCGGGTCACCGTCATAGGGGCGGGAGTGCCGCAACAGGTGCAACTTGCCGCCGATCCGGCACATCTGCAGCGAGTCCACCTCCTCGCGTTTCGGATAGTGGGCCAGGGTGAGGATAAGCACGTCGCCGTCCCCGGACTGGGGGTGCATGACGAAGAACAGGCTTTCCCGCCAGTGGTCATGGAAGGTCGCCACGTTCGGCAGCGGCTCGGGGATCTGGTGGTAGAAGTACTCGTCTGCGGGCGTGAGACGCGACATGGTGCGCTCCGGGGCGCGGCATCCGCCGCCATCATGGGAGTTCGGCGCGGCCCCGGCAAGTGAAGGCGGCGGTGATGGGTCGTTTCTGCCTACCGGCGTACCTCTCTCCGCTGCGGCGCCGACGGATGCCGACCGGTTGGGCCAGTTTGCCGTGAATCAAGGTTGAGGCCAGCTCGAAGGTGCAACGGTATTCCACTGTTGAGCCTCAATCGCCCAATTTTGCCGCAACACCTATGCACGACTGCCGGCATGGTCAATAATCGGCGCCTATCAGACGCATACGGCAGAGGTGATACCGATGCTCAAACCCTATCGTGTCCTCGATCTGACCAACGGGCGTGCGGCGCTTGGCCCGATGATCCTGGCCGACATTGGCGCGGACGTCGTGCGCATCGAATCGCCGGGCGGCGCCCCCGACCGCCAGGAGCCGCCGCTGGACCATGTGCAGCCCGAAGGCGCGCAGAGCCTGCTCTTCCATGCCTATAACCGCAACAAGCGAAGCGTGGCCGCCGACCTCACCAACGAGGCCGGGCGAGCCCGGTTTCTCGACCTTGTGCGCGCGGCCGACTTCCTCTTCGAAAACGCGCAGCCGGGCGAGATGGCATCGCTCGGGCTCGGCTTCGAGCAGCTTCGCGAGATCAACCCGGCGCTGGTCTATGTGGCCACCACGCCGTTCGGGCAGGACGGGCCTTACGCCGGGCACGCCAGCAGCGACATCACGCTTGCGGCGATGGGCGGCATGATGGCGCTCAACGGCGACCCCGACCGCGCCCCCGTGCGTGTGAGCGTGCCCCAGGCGTGGCTCCATGCCGCAGCCGAAAGCGCGGCCGGCGCGATGGTCGCCCACTTCCGCCGCCTCCACACCGGGGAGGCCCAGTTCGTCGATGTCTCGGTCCAGTCCAGCGTGTTCTGGAC
>SLAK01000170.1 GCA_007126855.1 Dehalococcoidia bacterium
CGCACGGCCACGCCGTTCGTGACCTGCTCGTCGATAACGGACGAGATCGAGCTGGCGACCGAGGTCGTGACTTCCACGCCAACGTTCATCGGTCCCGGGTGCATGACGAGGGCGCCGGGACGGGCGCGCCGGAGGCGATCGTCGTTGAGCTGGTAGTTCCGGACATAGTCGCGGACGGATGGGATGAGCCCGCTCTGCTGGCGCTCCTTCTGCAACCGCAGCGCCATCACCACGTCGGCGTCCTGCAATGCGGAATCGAGGTCCGCGGTGATGGTGCAGGCGCCATTCTCCGTGGCTGCTTCCAGCGTCGAAGGAAGCAGTGTTCGCGGACCGCACAGGACGACGCTGGCGCCCTGGGAGAGCAGCAGCCAGAGATTGGAGCGCGCCACGCGGCTGTGGCGCACATCGCCGACGATGACAACCTTCTTGCCTTCTACGCTGCCGATGTGGCGGCGCATGGTGTAGAGGTCCAGCAGGGCCTGGGTTGGGTGAGCGTGCTGGCCGTCGCCGCCATTGATCACGCCGGCGCGGGTGTGGCGCGCGGCCAGATAGGGCGCGCCGGACTGCGGATGGCGCATGACCACCAGGTCGGCGCCGATCGACTCGAGCGTGCGCACGGTGTCGATGAGCGATTCGCCCTTCTCCACGCTGCTGCCCGAAGCAGTGAGGTTGACCACATCGGCGCCGAGCGCTTTCCCGGCTACCTCGAAGCTGGCGCGCGTGCGCGTGCTCTGCTCGTAGAAGAGCGTGACGATGGTGACGCCGCGCAGGGTGGCCACCTTGCTCATCGGGCGGTTGCGCACCTCCCGCATGGCGTCGGTCGTTTCCATGACGAGCTCGACTTCCGCGGGAGTCAGCGTATCTGTGTCGAGCAGGTCCTTGCGGGTCCACGCTGCTGAGCGGTCGGCCACCGGGGCCTCAGCGCTTGCTGCAACTCCCGGGTCAGGCATGGCTCGGCTCCGATTCGACCAGGTAGACGCCATCCTCGCCGTCGATCTCCGTCAGCCGGACTTCGACGGTCTGTGTCGGCGAAGTCGGAATGTTCTTGCCAACGAAATCGGGGCGTATCGGCAGCTCCCGGTGCCCGCGGTCGACGATGACCGCCAGCCTGACCCGCGCAGGTCGCCCAAAGTCGAGCAGCGCATCGAGTGCAGCCCGGATGCTGCGCCCGGTGAACAGCACGTCGTCGACAAGCACCACTGTGGCGCCATCGATCGAGGCTGGCATATCGCTGGGGCGAACGCGCGGTGGCGAGCCGCGCCGCGCGAAGTCATCACGGTAGAGCCCGATATCCAGGCTGCCAACGGGCACGTCGGCGCCTTCGAATTCACGGATCGCATCCGCGATGCGCTTCGCGATCGGGTGGCCACGCGTGAGCAGCCCGACAAGGACAAGCCCCTCGGTGCCACGGTTGTTCTCGACGATTTCGTGGGCGAGTCGGCGAATCGTGCGGCCGAGTTGTTCTGGCGCCAGGACGGAATCGCTCATGAAAAACGCCTCCCCCGGCTCCCGGAGCAGGCGCACACAGTCAAGTTTTCGCTGGTCATCCAGCGCCTCCGCCCTTCCCGGCCTCACAGGACCGCATTAAAGGGCCAGAACGAATGTACGGCATCGGGCCCCGCTGCGCAACGAGTATCGCCAACAGGTGCCACTGCCTATACTTTCCGGTAGCGTCCCGGCGGCAGGACATCGCCGTTTCCGCAGTGGAGCCACTTTGAATTCAAGCACTACCCGCAGCACCCAGCACCGCGAGGCTGAAGTCCGCAACCGCATCTTCGCCAGCGCCCTCCGCCATTTCTCCGAAAAGGGCTATGCCGCGACGTCTTTGCGCGAAGTGGCAGACGATGCCCAGACCACGAAGCCGATGATCTACTACTACTTCGGCTCGAAGGAAGGGCTCTACAGTAGCATTGTCCGCCAGATCCTGAGCGACATGGCGACGGCCATCCGCAGTGACATGGACACCAGTGTGGCCTTCAGCGAGCAGGTGCTGTCATACTGCGGGCGCTACCTGGACTACTTCCTTGCCCAGGAAGAGATCATCGCGCTCGTGCTGCGCGAGGTCTTCGGCCTTGGCGGCGCATCGATGGACACTTTCGCCGACACGCTTGGCGCAGAGGTGCGCAAACCGCTGGACGAGATCATCCAGGCGGGCATGGACCACGATGAATTCCGGCACGACGATGTGACCGTTTGCGCCATCGCGGTCACGGGGATCATGAACATGTTCATCCTGGCGCATGTGTTCCGCGGCGCGCCCATCGACCGCGAGCGGCCCCTCGGACAGGTGCGTTACTACGTGGACGGCCTTCGTAAGTAGGACACGAAGCCCCTCTACCCCTACAGAAAACGCCGCTTTGCGCCGTTCTTCATAGAGGGAGGGGTTGTTAGGTGACCACACCCAATCTGATCGATTACTACAAAGTGCTGGCTGTCCCGCCGGACGCTGACCTGATAGGCATCGAAAACGCCTACGTGCGGCTTTCCGATGAACTGGTGAAGCATGCCGACGACGACGACGAGACCGACTCAGCCCTGGCGCGCTTGAACGAGGCCTACACGGTGCTCGCCAACCCGGAAACCAGGCGCAAGTACGACCGGCTGTTGTTCTCCGCGGAATACGAAGCGCTGGAGCGGCGCCTCCAGGCCGAAGTGCGCCGGCGGCGTATCGCCCGGAACATCATCGTGGGCGCACTCATGCTGGTGGTGCTCGGGCAGGCGGCCGCGCTCGCGTACCTGGGCCGTGACATACTCACCGACGGACTGGCTATCATCCCCGGCATCGTCTTTGGCGGCTGACTACGCGAACTCGCATAACGTCAGCGGCCGCACCGCCTGACTACGGTGCGGCCGGTTTGCTTACAGACGGCCGGCGTGGGCAGCTACGAGTACGCCTGCTCCTCGCCAACCGGCAGATTCGCTATTGCTTCAACGCCATGTCGTTGACTTTCCAGGCGCCGCCGACCTCCCGCCACTTCGTGGTGATGGTCATCTCGCCGTCGGCGCCCTTCATCACCAGGTCAACGTTGGTGTCCTCGCCTTCGCTTTCGCCAACATTCACGTCGTAGCTTGTCGCCGGGCTCCGCTGGCCCTGTGCCTGCATTTGCGACTGCATGGCCATCGCCTTGGTCATGCCTTCGGGGGTGAACACCATCATCAGCCCGGCGATGTTCTGGGCCATCAGGTCCTTCGCAAACTGGTCAGCAGCGTCTTTCAGTTCAGCCATATCGTTTCTCCTGCAATAAAATTGCCCCACCACCTGAACCACGTTCAGCACGGGTCGCCGCGAATGGTACACGAAACCGTCGAACTCTGCTGTATTGCTAGCGGCCGTGCTCCGGTCTCGTTACCACACGGTTCTGTGTGTACCGGTGTTCTCCAGCTATGACGCATTGCCCACCGAGGTGCCGGTCGGCGGGGAGTCCGGACTTCGCCATCTGAGCGCCCTGCATTGCGACAACATCCTCAGCCTGTCCCGTGCGACGCTGAGGGACTACGTTGGCTCACTCCCCACACACAAGTTGGCGGAGGTGAACCAGGCGCTGACCGTTGCGCTGGCGCTTGATGAG
>SLAK01000260.1 GCA_007126855.1 Dehalococcoidia bacterium
GGCCGATCAGCTCATCGGTGCTGCTCGCCCCTTCGCGCAGCGACCAGCAGGAGTGCGCATGCAGCTCGACGTAACGTGGCGTCGCCATGCCGTCGATCATAGAACATGTGTTCTAATCCTGCACGGCCGTCACTGGGTCCAGTTCTCGATCTGCAAACCAGGTACCCGCTCGAATTCCCTGGTGTTGTTCGTGACAAACGTCCAGCCGCTCGCCCGCGCAATCGCTGCGTTGAGCAGGTCCATGTGTCCAATCATCGCGCCTCTACTCACCAGGTGTTGCTTAATTTCCGCGTAGTGCATAGCCGCTGCGGTATTGAATGCGAACGCTTGAAGGAGATCGAGGAGTTCTGCCGTGCTCTCCAGGTTTTCATCCGGTCGGCTGGAGTGCCGGGCACCGTAATAGAGTTCCGCCACGGTGATGGCTGTGACGCCCAGCTTCCTGGGGTCTATGGCCTCGAGTCGTGCGACCACCGCCTCAGAGCTCTGGCGAAGCCAGAAGATGCAAATGTCAGTATCGAGGAGGAACATCAGTCGAAGGATGCTCGTTCGCGCTGTGGCGGCCCGGAGCGGATGTCTTCGAGGATTTCCTTTGGTGTCCTGTCATCCTTCCATGCACCTTTGGTTGCCAGCCACCGCTTTCGCCGGCTGTTGTCCAATTCCTCCTGCAGGTGCCGGGCTATTGCGGTTTTCACCCATGCTGAACGGCTCAGCCCTTCCTTTGCAGCTGCCTCGTTTACCTTTCTTGCGGTCTCGTCGTCGATGTAAAGCGTGAGCTGTGCCATGAACCAAGTATACCAGCACATATATGTGCTACCTACCTACCTACCCCACCCCTCCCGGTAGGGCTGCGCAAACCACTCCCCGCTCACCAGGTCGTGATACACCGTCAGCCGCCGCCCGCCTTCCAGTGCCACCAGGAAATAGCGCCGCGAAAGCTCCGACCGCCACCACTCGTCGTCAATCCGCCACGAATCGTCGATTGCCTCCACACGCCGCTCGGTGCCCTGCCAGCGCACCCGCGCCGGTTCGCCGTGTGCGGTCGCTTGCACGGCGATGGGCCGGGGCTGGTTCAGCGGCCGTAGGGCGCCAGCGCCAGTTGCCGTTCCGGGATCCGCGACCATGGTTCCACCTCCACAATCCGAAAGACCTGCGGCCCACGCTCCCGCGTATTGAGCTGCTCGATCGCCTCCAGCAGCTCCCGCTGCCGCTTCGGGCCCGTCGACCAGAGCGGCGCCTGCTGCCCGTATTCGCTGCAAAAACCCGAAAGCCACAGCCGCAGCGAAGCCGCAGCCCCCGGCAACCGCAACGACGCGATCTTGTTCTTCAGCACAAAGAGCATCCGCCGCTCGTCGTTCAGCGGCTCGCGGAACACCACCCGCCGCTCGATTGTCTCCCCGCTTTCCAGCAGCACCTGCCACTCCACCTTCCGCACCAGGTAGCCGCGCACCTCCTGCCGTCCCAGCGCACGCTGGAGCAACGCCCGCGTTCCCGCCACCAGCGGTTCCAGCAGCGGCGTCGGCGCCGCCAGGTCCAGCCCTTCTTCGACCACTGGCTCGTGGCGGCGCGGCAAAATCGCCGCGTCGTCTTTCCCCTGCGCCAGCTCCCACGCCCGCGCACCGTCGCGCCCGAACTGCGCCTGCATCGCCTGGAACGAAAGCTGCGCGATGTCCCCCAGCGTGCCGAGCCCGAACAGCCGCAACCGCTGGTGCATCGCCGGCGCCACCGGCAGCGTCTCCACCGCCAGCCCGCCAAGGAATTCCCGCGCCGCTCCCGGTTCGATCAGCAACGGGTTGCCCGCCGCCGGGTTTTCAGCTGCCACGCGCGCCCCCGCGTGCGCAGCGAACACCGTCTCCGCGCCTGCAAGGGAGATGGTCAGCCCGCTCGCCTCCTTTAGCGCCGCTTTCAGCCGCGCCAGGAAGCCCGCATCGTCCGTGTGGTGGAGCCGCGCCAGCCCCCGTACATCCACATGCGCGTGCCCCGGCTCCAGCCCCTCCACCACGGGGCTGTATTCCTCCAGCAGGTCCAAAAGCACGGTCGCTTCCTGCTGCACCGCGCCCTCGCGCCATGGCAGAAACACGGCCCCGGGGCACAACGCCAGCGCCCGCCGCAGCGGCATCCCTACCGCAACGCCCTCATCCCGCGCTTCCCGCGAACACGCCCGGACCTGTGCATGCTCCTCCGGCGAACCGCCAACCACGATAGGGCGGCCTCGAAGCACGGGCTGGTCCCGCCGCGCAAGCGCGGCAGCGAAATCCGGGATCCACACGCATGCAGCCTTCATGCTGCCCAGTTTAGAACAAACGTTCTCTATCCCGGCGGCCCGGCTTGCGTTCTTCTGTGAAAATTCTGCACGTCTCCACCAGGCGGCAGCCCCTCATTCCGGTGCGGACGATGGCGGCCCGTGTGTTCGCGTCTCCCCGCTTGCCTCGGGTGCGCGCTCTTCCGCCCCGGCAGCCTCCAGCGTCGCGTCGAACGCAGCGATCGCAACCTCGATCTGGTCATCCTGCGGCACCCGCGTCGTCAGCGCCTGCAACGCAATGTTCGGCTTGAACATCATCTGCACCGCCCGGTAATGGCCAAACCGCGCCCCGAAGCGCAGCACCTCATAGCTCACCGCGGCAATCGGCGGCACCAGCACGATCCGCGACAGCACACGCACCAACAGCCCTTCATCCACCAGCATGTCGAAAGCCATGAACGTGATCAGCGAAACAATCACCACCACCAGCAAGAAGCTCGTGCCGCAACGCGTGTGCTCCTTTGGAAAGTGCCGCACCTCTTCCACCGATAGCGGCCGTCTTGCCTCATAGGCGTGGATCGTCATGTGCTCCGCGCCGTGATACTGGAACACCCGCCGGATATCCGGGATCAGGCTGATCAGCGCGATATAGCCCACGAACATCCCCAGCCGCACGATGCCCTCCACCGTCACGATCACCGCACGGTGCGCGTCCACAAGCTCCAGCAAGTTCGAAAGAAGAATGGGGCCCGCAAAAAACACCCCGAGTACGAAGGCAAGCGAGATGAGCATCGTCCCCCAGAACACGCTCTGCGGGAACTCCACTTCCTCGCCGTCTTCCTTCTGCTCCTCCTGCATCGCAATGCGCGAAGAAAAGTTCAGCGCCCGCATCCCCAGCGAAAGCGTCTCCGCCAGCACGATCACGCCCCGCACCACCGGCACGCGCCGCCAACGGCCCGTGTACATCCCGCGAAGCGCTTCCGAATGCTTGACGATCTCGCCGTTCGGGTGGCGCACGCACACAGCCATATGCTGCGGGCCGCGGATCATCACCCCTTCGATGACGGCTTGCCCGCCGTAATACACTCCCTCGGACGATCGGCGCTCGTTAGTCATGGCGAAGAAAAAAGGGCGCCGCTACCGGCGCCCTCATACGATACCTGTCCTGTCCTCAACTGCCTCGCCGGTAGCGGCGGTTGAACCGCTCCACCCGGCCCGCAGTGTCCACAATGCGCTGCTCACCCGTATAGAACGGATGGCACACGCTGCACACGTCCACGTGCAGCCGCTCCTTCGTCGAGCGCGTCTCCACCTGGTTCCCGCAGCTGCAGACAATCACCGCGTTCTCATACTTCGGATGAATCTCAGCCTTCATCGCTATGCCTCCTGCGCCACGGCTTCGGGCGCGTAAACGCTCACCTTCTTCCGCCGGCCCTTTGCATACGGCGCGAACTTCACCTGGCCGTCGATCAGCGCGTAGATGGTAAAGTCCTTGCCCAGGCCGACATTCTCACCCGGGTGGAAGCGCGTCCCCCGCTGCCGGATGATGATCGACCCCGCGCTCACCACTTCGCCGTCGAAGTGCTTCACGCCCAGCCGCTTGCTGTTGCTGTCGCGGCCGTTCTTCGAACTGCCCACACCCTTCTTGTGTGC
This sequence comes from Dehalococcoidia bacterium, assembly GCA_007126855.1. Taxonomy (GTDB): domain Bacteria; phylum Chloroflexota; class Dehalococcoidia; order Tepidiformales; family Tepidiformaceae; genus SLAK01. The sequence goes on from SLAK01000260.1 coordinate 3,893, forward strand.
CATAACGCTACCCTCGCGATATCGATTCCACTACCAGCCGCGTCACCGTCTGGCGGTGCCCGAACGTCCGCCGGTAGCGGACCTTGTTCTTGAACTTCATAAACCGCAGCTTTGGCGTCTTCCCGTGCTGCTCGATCCGGGCGCGCAGCGTCGCGCCGTCAACGACCGGCGCCCCTACGCTCACGTCCTGCCCATCAAGCAGCATCAAGACCTCGTACTCGACAGTCTCCCCGGGCTCCCCCGGGATCCTGCCCACTTCAAATTCTTGGCCTTCAGTCAGGCGCATCTGGCGCCCATCGGCGCGAATGATCGCATCCAAGGTGCGGTTCTCCAACATTGGTAGGTACGAAAGATCAGTGTACGAAGGAGCCCCCTTCCCGGCAAAGGAACAGGGCTCCCGCGTTACTTCTCTCCGTCGTCGTCCTTGCGCTGCTCGAAGTGGGCGCTGCCGCCTTCCCAGGCCAGCCCGGGTTTGCGCGGCGACTCGTAGCTTGGCTGCTTCTCCTCCGGCTTCTCCTCGTCGGCAGGCGGAGTCTCCTGGTCCTCTTCGACGTCCGGCGACGGCCACGGCTGGTTCGGGTCGCTGTTGAGCAGCCGCGTCAGGGGGTCGCCTTCAATCGTCTCCGCCTCAAGCAGCGCGCTGGCCAGCTTGTCCAGCACCGCGCGGCGCTCCGAAAGCACTTCCCGCGCCCGCTCCTGCGCGTCGACGATGAGCTGCCGGACTTCTTCGTCGATCAGCTCCGCGATCTTCTCGCTGTAGTTGCGCGTCTCGGTGATCTCGCGGCCAAGGAACACCATCTCGTCCGTCTTCCCAAAGGTCCGTGGGCCAAGGTGCTCGCTCATGCCCCAGCGCGTCACCATCATCCGCGCGATGCGCGTCGCCTGCTCGATGTCGTTCGAAGGCCCAGTCGAAGCCTCGCCGAAGACAATCTCCTCTGCTGCGTGCCCGCCCAGCGCCACGGCAAGCTGATCGCGGAACATGCTCTTCGTCCTGTAGTGCGTCTCCTCGTCCGGCAGAAACTTCGTGTAGCCGCCGGCCATGCCGCGCGCCACGATCGTCACCTTGTGGGGCGGGTCGTGGTTCGGCATGAAGTGCGCCACCACCGTGTGGCCGCCTTCGTGGTAGGCCGTCACCTTCTTTTCGTGCTCGGTCATCACCCGGCTCTTGCGCTCAGGCCCCATGCTCACGCGGTCGACCGCTTCCTCGAACTCCATCATGGTCACGATCTTCTTGTTCCGCCGCGCCGCAAGGATCGCTGCCTCGTTCACCAGGTTCGCAAGGTCGGCGCCGCTGAAGCCCGGCGTCGCCTTCGCGATGACCGTCGGGTTCACGTCGTCGGCAATTGGCTTGCCCTTCAGGTGCACGCCCAGGATCTGCTCGCGGCCCTTCACGTCCGGGCCATCCAGCACGACCTTCCGGTCGAAGCGGCCCGGGCGCAACAGCGCCGGGTCAAGGATGTCCGGCCGGTTCGTCGCCGCGATGATGATCACGTTCGTCCCGGTATCAAACCCGTCCATCTCTACCAGGATCTGGTTCAGCGTCTGCTCACGCTCGTCGTGGCTGCCGCCGAGGCCCGCGCCACGCTGGCGGCCGACCGCATCAACCTCGTCGACGAACACGATGCAGGGCGCATTCTTCTTCGCCTGGTCGAACAGGTCGCGCACGCGGCTCGCGCCGACGCCAACGAACATCTCAACGAATTCCGAACCAGAGATGCTGAAGAACGGCACGCCCGCCTCGCCGGCTACAGCCTTCGAAAGCAGCGTCTTACCAGTACCCGGGGGGCCCACCAGCAGCACGCCCTTCGGGATCCGCGCGCCAAGCGCCGCGAACTTCTCCGGGTACTTCAGGAATTCCACAACCTCGACGAGCTCTTCCTTCGCTTCGTCGCAGCCCGCGACATCCGGGAAGGCCACCGTCACCTTGCTTCCGCTGAACAGCCGCGCCTTGCTCTTCCCGAAGCTCATCGCCTGGGAGTTCGAGCCCTGCGCCTGGCGCAGGATCAGCAGCAGGAAGGCGCCGAACAACAGGAACGGCAACAGGTTCAGCAAGAGACCGAGCCACGGCCCGAAGCCGCCGCTCTCTTCGTACTCAAGGAACAGCCCTGGCTGCGTCACGCCATCTTCCGTCACCGGGCCGATGATCGACACGCCGCGCCGCTCGAATGTCGCTTCGATATCGGTGTTTTCACCAACGCGTGACTTCCGCACATCCTCGCGGCCCTGCGCGTCTGTCGCAGCGTAATGCACCGTCAACGACGTGCCATCGACGACCACCCGCTCGATGTCACCCGCCTCCGCGTCCCGCAACACCTGGCTGAATGGCACTGTCGGCCTGTCATCTCCACCAGAAAAGAACGCAAATACAATGGCAATCACTGCCACAAGGACCAGCAGGTAGATGAAACTATTGCGAAGCCAGCGTGAATACAAAGGGCTACTCCGGAGTGCGGTAGCGGTTTCGCGCGTATCGCTTTGAGTATAGCAGAGGCCCCCCACGCCCCCGCGGTGGCCATGTAAGCACGCCTATACGCCCACCACCTGAGGGTACTGTCGACGGCACTCCCTTCTTACTGTAGCGAATTCCCGCGAACATTGCGTATGAAGGACCCGGAGACGCCCGCCTGCCGGTGCTCCCAAACCGCCGGGTTGCTAGACTGCCTGCGCGATACCACACTGGCCCCGCGCCAGCCACCTCTACCAATGAAGGATTGAAAGTTCCATGAAGCTTGCTTTTGTTGGCGGTACCGGCCCCGAAGGTCTCGGCCTGGCGATGCGCTTCGCGCGCGCTGGCCACGAAGTCGCCATCGGCTCCCGTTCCACCGAACGCGGCCAGGAAGGCGCCGCCAAAGTCCGCGAGGCCGTGCCCTCGGCGGTCGCCTCCGGCGGCGAAAACGCCGACGTCGTTGGCGATGCCGAAGTCGTCTTCCTCACCTTCCCCTATAGCGGCCAGGCCCCGACGCTTGAAGCCCTCGGCTCCCGCCTCGACAACAAGATCGTCTGCAACGTCGCTGCGCCGCTCGAGTTTGTGAAAGGCATCGGCGCCGTCGCGCTCGATGTGCCCGGCAAGAGCGCCGCCCAGGAAGCCGCCGAGCAGCTCCCGAACGCCCGCGTCGTCTCCGCCTTCCAGAACCTCAGCGCCGAAGAGCTCATGGAACTCGACCACCCCGTCCCCGCCGACGTCCTGGTCTGCGGCAAAGACGCCGAAGCGAAGCAGGTCGTCGTCGAACTCGCCAACCAGATCGACGGCGTCCGTGGCGTCGACGCCGGCGGCCTCTCGCAAAGCCGCTACGTTGAAATGATCACCTCGCTGCTCATCAACCTCAATCGCAAATACAAGACCCGCACCTCCATCCGCATCGTCGGGCTCCCCGGCGGCGAGGCCAACTGATGCCCGCAGCTAAGAACGGCTCCATCAACATCGCCTACGAGGTCCTCGGCGACGGCCCGCCGCTCGTCATGCTCTACGGCCTTGGCGGCCACAGCCGCGACTGGTGGGACGACTTTCCCGCCCTCCTCGCACGCCGCTTCCGCCTGTACATGGTCGACAACCGCGGCACCGGCGATAGCGACAAGCCAAAGGAGCCGTGGACCCTCGACGACATGGCGGACGACGCCCTTGCAGTGGTCGAAGCTGCCGGGCTGGAAGACTTCCACCTTCTCGGCTGTTCGCTCGGTTCGATGATCGCCCGCTGCTTTGTCGCGCGGCACGGCGGTGAGCGACTCCGCACGCTGTCGCTCCTTTGCCCGCCAAACGGCGTCCAGGCAACCGAGGAGGACCGCCGCGCCGCCCTCGAATGGGACCCCAACATCCCGCCCATCGAAGCCGCCCGAAAATCCTGGAAGATCATCCACCCCGAACCCTGGGTGGCCGAGAACGAGTCCCTGCTCGAAAAGAAGTTCGAAGAGGCACAGCATAACCCCACCCCGCCACGGACCTTTCGGATCCAGATGGAGGCGGTGATGCAGGCCGGCGATATCAACAGCGCCCTGAGCGACTACGACTGGCCCCTGCTCATCCTGCACGGCGACGCCGACCGCCTGGTACCGCCCGAGAACGCCCGCACCCTGAAGGAAGCCATCCCCCGCGCCAGGCTCGAACTCCTGCCCGGCTGCAGCCACAACATGTGGTGCCATGCCCCGGGCGCTTCGGCCGGCATCGTCCAGGATTTCCTGCTCGCAGCCGAAGCCGGAGAGTCGGCGACGTGACCGGCCTCAACATCTTTGGTGTCCCCGGGCTACCGGAGATTGAAAAGGGAGCGGATCTGCCGGGCCTCATCGTCGAAGCCGCGGCAAAGACGGAACCCCTCGCTTCCGGCGATGTTGTCGTCATCACCTCGAAGATCGTCTCGAAAGCCGAAGGCCGCACCGTCGAGCTCGCCGACGTCGAGGCCTCCGAATTCGCACGCCGCTATGCCGAACAATGGGACAAGGAACCCGCAGTCATCGAGCTGGTCCTCCGCGAGGCCCGGCGCGTCGTCCGCCAGGTGGGCCCCGTCCTCATCACCGAAACCCACCACGGCTTCGTTTGCGCCAACTCCGGCGTCGACCAGTCATCCTCCGGCGCGCACGGCCGCGCTGTCCTCCTGCCCGTCGACCCCGACGAAAGCGCCCGCCGCTTCCGTGGCCGCTTCCGCGAACTCGGCCTGGACGTCGCCGTCATCATCTCCGACACCTTCGGCCGGCCCTGGCGCGAAGCGCAGACCGACATCGCCATCGGCATCGCCGGCATGAACCCGGTGCTCAGCTACATCGGCCAGGTCGACCCCCACGGCCACGAATTCCGCGTCCAGGCCATCGCCGTCGCCGACGAGCTCGCCGCCGCCGCCGAACTGGTGAAGGGCAATGTCAGCCGCATCCCCGTAGCGGTCGTCCGCGGCCACCAGTGGGAGACCGACAACGAAGCCACCATGAGGAGCATCATCCGTGACAGCGCAAATGACATCTTCCGCTAGCCAGCAGGACTCCATCGCCGTCGCCGTCAAGATCCTCCGCGAGGGCGCCCGCCTCCCCTACCGCGGCTCGGAGCACGCCACCGGCTGGGACCTCTACGCTTGCCTCGATCGGGAGGTCACCCTGGGGCAGATTCCGGTCATCATTCCCACCGGCATCGCTGTCGCCGTGCCGCCTGGTTGGGATGCCCAGGTCCGGCCCCGCAGCGGCCTCGCGCGCAAAGGCATCCTGTCCACACTTGGCACCATCGATCCCGACTACCGTGGCGAGCTCATGGTCACCATGTACACCACCTCGCCCGCCATCCGTCACTCAATCCGCCACGGCGACCGCATCGCCCAGCTCGTAATCAGTCGCGCCGCCGAACCGGAATTCACCCTGGTCGACGACCTCGATGCCACTGCCCGCGGCGATGGAGGCCATGGCAGCACTGGCCGCTAATTCGCTCCCTGTTCCCGGCTCCCCGCTTCCCGCCCCCTCGCTTCGCCCTAAGCCGCGTCCTCGTTATGCTGGTCAGGTTACCTCCACAGGAATGACCGCCATGAGCAACCCGATCGATACGCTCATCCCGAACGAGCAGAAAACTGAAATACCCGACTTCGGCAGCGGCGACACCGTGAAGGTCCACGCCAAGGTCGTCGAAGGTAGTCGCGAGCGCATCCAGGTCTTCGAAGGCGTGGTCATCCGCCGCCGCAACAAGGGCATCGCCTCGAACTTCACCGTTCGGAAAATGGCCAGCGGCGTCGGCGTCGAGCGCACCTTCCCGCTCCACAGCCCCCGCGTCGACAAGATTGAAGTGACCCGTCGCGGCAAGGTCCGCCGAAAGAACCTCTATTACCTTCGCGGCCGAACCGGCAAAGCAGCCCGCATCAAGGAAAAGCGCTACTAGTGCGTTCCGCTCGCATTCAGAAGCCTGGAGACTGCCCCGCCCCGGCGGGGCGTCTCTTCGTGCGGGCTGCCAGAACTACTGGCCTGGTGGTCCGGTTCTCGACTCCCTGTCTTCACGCAGCGTCTTGAGCGAATCCTGCTCCACCAGCAGCACGTGCTTGGCAATGCCCCGGTAAGTCCAGCCGCCGGGCTCCGTTTCCTCGTTGAACTCGTCGTCGGTCAGACCGATGAGCGAGCCGATGAACCGCGCTCGCTCCGCGAACCACTCCGCGACCAGCCGCTCCATCGGCGATGCCGGGTTCCGTGCTTCATAGCGCCCTTCGAGCACTTGCCCGGCGTGGATCTTCTCATGGTCGATGTCGTTGGTGATCAGCGTCCAAACGTCCCTGCCCTGGGCGCAAACGTGTGAAGAGTCCTGGGCCAGCTCCCCGTCCGACGCTTCGAGTAGCCCCTCCATGGTTTCGATCGTGGATTCCAGCAACTCGCGGATCGCAGCGTTCACCGTCGCAGCCATGCTTGCCCTCCCTCTCTCCGGGTGCGGCGAGTCTAACCCAACTGGCTGCACCCAGGGCATCTACCGGGGCTATGCAACCTGCTGCCACTGCGCGACTTCTACCACGGTCCGTTTGCGGCGTGCCTCGTCCACAACTCTGTCCAGTTGCTCGGCAGTCTGGTCTTGAATCCAGGCCTCCCCGCACTGCTGGCAGAGCAGGGCAGGCACTCCGCGTATCACCAGCACTCCCTCGTCCCAGTCGGCCGTGAAGGTTGTGGATCCTGGTGCCTTGTCGCCCCCGCATACCGGACACCGGCCGTTTTGTTCGGTCATTGGCTCTTTCTCCTCGTCTGAAGTCGCTCTCAAAGTGGTAGAGGTTCGGCGCGTACGCGGTGATGACATAGCAGAGTTGTGATTCAGAGTCGAATGCAGCAACGACGTGCAAAGGGTCTGGATCCCGATGGAGCAGGAGGCAACTCGGGAAAGGAGCGTCGTGGAGGTAAGTTTCTATCACTTCTCCGAGTGTGAGAACCCGCGACACCTGAGCTCGGGATAACTTCCGCTTGTATAGCTGCTCGAGCGCATGTTTCCGCCATTCGACCCGCCCTGCACGGACAGCTCTGCGCATTCCTTCCAGGTCGAAGCTATCGGTCATTGCTTGGGGTGCCCGAGCCTGAAGCTGGCGGCGCGATAGTTCTGCTGGCCAATGGTGGCACGTATCTGAATCGCTACATAGCGGAAGCCCATGGAGCCACGCACCTTTCTCATAACGCGGTTATTCAATCGACGCCACGTATCCGTACAGCGGCTGCCCGCCCTGGATAATCTCCAGCTCCACGCCCGGGAACGCGTCGCTGATCATGCCTTCGAGCGCTTCCGTGTCAGCGGAGACGTCCGCGCCCGCGTAGACCGTTAGCAGCTCGGCGTCCGCCGCGCCTCCATGGCGCAGCCCCTCGATAAGCGCCTCTTCCTGCGTGTCCGCCCTGGCCACCAACGTCGTGTCCACCAGCGCCAGCGCGTCCCCCTCTTCGATCGCGATGCCCTCCGCCGTCCGCGCCGCAGACGCCACGGTAACTTCCACCGAATGGATTGCCTGCATCGCGCCGGCCATCGCTTCGACCGTCTTCGCCGGTGAACCCTCGGGATCAAAGGCCAGCAGCGCTGCGATCCCCTCGGCCAGCGTCTTGCTCGGCACAATATGCAGCGTCGCGTCGGCGATCTCCACCGCCTGCTCCGCGGCCATCAGCACGTTCTTGTGGTTCGGCAGCACGATGACGTCCGGCACACGCAACTCGTCTGCCGCCCGGGCGATATCGCCGGCTGCCGGCTTCACCGTTTCCCCCAGGTCCGTCACAAACGCGCCCAGGCTTTCGAACACCTCATCGAAGCCGGCTCCACGGCTGAGTGCCAGGGCGGCCACCTTCGCGGTCGTGCCTTCGCCGCGCTCGCGGAAACGCTTTGCCTGCGCGCTCATGTCGTCCACCTTCACGCGCCGCACGCGCCCCCGCGCCCGCGCCTCGGCGAGCAACGCGTCCGGATCATCCGTGTGTACGTGGACGCGTACCAGCTGCGGGTCGCCCACGATCACCACCGACCGGTTCGCCGTCTGCTTCAGCTCCTCCCGGAGCCGGTCCAGGTCGATGTCCTGCTCCTCGCGTTCGAGCAGAAACTCCGTGCAGAAGCCGAAGGCATCGTCGTGCCCGTTCTCCCCGTCGAGCAGGAGTGGTCTGCCCAGGTTTGGCGGTGCCTCCGGTACCGGCTCGCCCAGGAACCCCGCTCGCAGCCCCCGCAGGATCGTGCAAATCCCCTCGCCGCCTGAATCGGTTACGCCCGCTTCCCGCAGCGCCGGCAATTGCTCGATCGTGTGTTCCTCCGCCTCCTCGGCCGCTGCGATAGCCGCTTCCAGCACATCCAGACACGCCTGCCCTTTGCCCGCTTCGGTAAGCTCCCCGGCCGTGCTGGTCGCAGCCTCCCCGGCTTTGCGCAACACCGTGAGCATCGTCCCTTCCTTCGGCTCTGCGACTGCGCCGTAGGCCCGCTCGGCAGCCCGGGCAAGCCCATCGGCCAGCCCGCGCGCATCCAGCGTTTCGATGCCGTCCGTCCCTTCCGCCATCCCCCGCAACGCCTGCGACAGGATCACGCCCGAGTTCCCCCGAGCCGAGAAAAGTCCGCCCTTCGCGATCGCGCCGATCACCTCACCCGCTCCCGCTGAATCGTCCAGCGCCGTTCCGGCCGCCACGGCTTCGCGCAGCGTCGCCGACATATTGCTCCCGGTGTCACCGTCGGGTACCGGATACACATTGATCGCGTCGATAGCCGGCGATGCCGCCTCGAGGTGGGCCACGGCGGCCTCGAACAGCCGTTTCAGCTCCACACCGTCGAGCAAACTCGTCTTTGCTTCAGCCATCAGCGCTCCTGTTGTGCTTCGGAAACCAGCGACCGAAGTGTCGACAGGTTCTCCGCGACGCTGGCCTCCGCGTTGTAGACGCTGCTCCCGCAAACCAGGGCGCTCGCCCCCGCATGGACGCACGCGGCCACGTTGCCTGGCTTCACCCCGCCGTCGATCTCGATGTCCGCCTCCGATTGCAGCGCATCCAGCGCTGCCCGGATCCGCCGGACCTTCTCCAGTTGCCGCGGGATCATCTGCTGGCCACCCCACCCGGGGTTGATGGTCATCACCATCACCTGGTCCACATCCGGCA
>SLAK01000463.1 GCA_007126855.1 Dehalococcoidia bacterium
TGACTACGACGCCGAGGTGGCGGAACGGCTTGCGCGGCACGGTTTCGAGCTGGGCGTGATGTTCGGGTACATGCTGATCGCGACGCCACCGCTGTTCGAACGCTTCCCCTTCCTCAACGACCACCCGGCGTTGCCGGATGGTCCGGTGGGCACGTACCAGCAGGTGATCGTGCGGCTAATCGAGCAGCAGGCACGGGAGTCGGGCTGCATGATGAACCTGGTGACCGGTGCGGTGGACCGCGGGCCGGTGGTGAGCTTCTGCCGCTTCGCGATCTGGGACGAGGCGAATGCGAAGCTCTGGGAGCAGGTTGCGGAGGAAGCCCCGGACGACATCGAGGCCTCAGCACTGTACGCGGACATCCGCGCGCGTGGCGTGGCGCGGGAACGGCCGCTGGTCACAGAGACGCTGCGCGCGGTGGCGGCGGGGCGGCTGGAGATACCGTCACCCAAGCCAGCAGACCTGACGGAGCAGGTGGAGGAACGGCTGCGCGAGCGGGCCGACATCCGTTGAGCCCGAAGGGGCCAATGGCCCTATACTGACGCGCATGACAAATGAGACCGGCGCCCCCGGCGAATCACCGCAAGATACGCAAGGCGAAAGCAATGAGGTGATCGCGCCCGGCGAGCGCCGGCCAGCGGTACGCGCACGTCCCGGCCAGCTCGAGAAGCGCCGGCGTGCAGGTTTGCCGGCACCCGTGGCGAAAGCCGCCGTGGCGGTTGCCGCGGGTGCAGCGCTGCAGGTCGGGGTCGGCCTTGCGGGCAAGTTCCTTGCCTACCGGGCGGGGAAGGGTGCCGCGAGCGGGCTCGGGAGCAAGGCGCTGCGGGCGCGTTCGAACAACCACAAGAAGCCGGTGGAGCCGGTGGAAGAGGAAGACGATGAGCGGGGCACGGTGGTGAGCGAGACGCTGATCGTCCGGCGGGTGTGGCTGCGGAAGGATCGGAAGTAGGGAGAGCTTCCGGAACGCCCGTTCGTGATTAGCGTCACGATCGGCGGCTTTGGTAGACTGAAGAGGCCAGCGGCTCGACCGAATTTCGCGATAAAGGAACGTTTTTCATGGCATACGGCAAGGGCATCGCCAAAGGAATGGGGCTGACGCTCCGCCAGATGTTCCGCCCTGTCGCCACCATCGAATATCCAGAAGTTACACGCCCGGTCCCGGTTGACGCTCGCACGAACCTGCTGTGGTTCGAAGAGCGCTGCACGGGGTGCAGCACCTGCGCGCAGGCCTGCCCGGACGGATGCATTCTTGTGGCAACAAGCCAGGACGGCGAAGGCCGCCGGAACGTCGACCGGTACGAAATCGACTTCCGCATCTGCATGTACTGCGGGCTGTGCACAGAGGCCTGCCCTTACGAGGCCATCCAGCCGGGCGGCCCGCTGGACGATGCGGTGTACGTGTTCGACGAGATGTACCGGGACAAGCACAAGTTGACCGACGAGGCGAAGAAGTTCCTCGCCAAGAACGACAACACCTATCCCAACGGCATGAAGGCGCCCGACCCGGACGCTGACTTCCACCGACTCTAGGACTGCTATGGCGACAATCACGGTTGACGGGCAAACGATGGAGGCGCGCGAGGGCGCGCCTCTCGTGGAAGTACTGAAGGACAATGGCTTTTACATATCGAGCCTGTGCTATATCGACGGGCTGAAGCCGTACGCCGGATGCCGCACCTGCCTGGTGGATATCGAAGGCCCACCGGGGCTGCAGCTGAGCTGCACGGCCGTGGTGCAGGACGGCATGGTGGTGCAGACATCGACGGAGGAAGTGAAGGAAGCGCGGCGAGCCGTGCTCTCGATCATCCTGGCGACGCACAGCGACCGCTGCCTCACCTGCCACCGGCGGGAACACTGCCACCCGGGCGATATCTGCCTGCGCGACGACGTGGTGACGCACCGCTGCCTCACGTGTTCAAAGAACTACCGGTGTGAACTGCAGGCCACCTGCGAGATGGTGGGGATGTCGGGCTACGAGCCGTGGGTGGGCGAAAGCCGGAGCTGGTACCAGATGCCGCACCCGCCGGCGGACCGTGGCAACCCCTTCATGGAGTTCGACCCGCAGATGTGCATCATCTGCACGCGCTGCCAGCGTGCATGCGAGGAGAAGCGGCACACCGGCGCCATTACCCTGAGCGGCAAGGGCTGGGACTCTCAGATCGCCTTTGGTGCGGGCGGCGCAATCCACGAAAGCAACTGCGACTTCAGCGGCGCCTGCATCGACGTTTGCCCGACGGCGGCGCTGATGGAACACCCGAACAAGTGGGTGGCGAAGCCGGAGCACTGGACTTCAACGACGTGCGATTCGTGCGCGGTGGGGTGCAGCATTTCGCTTGGTTCGCGCGACGGGCGCGGCGTCATTGTCCGCCCCGGTGAGGGTAATGCCTTTAGCGGCGACCAGATCTGCGTCCGCGGGCGCTACCACTATGACTCGCTGAAGCCCCGGGAGCGGCTTTCGCAGCACCTGGTGAAGCGCGGACCAATCCAGGTGCCGGTGTCGCTGGAAGAAGCTGTTGGCCAGGCCGCGGCCGAACTGAAGAAGGCGTCGGAGAAAGGCCCGGTCGGCGTGCTGGTCGGCAACACCGTGACCAACGAAGAAGGCCTGCTGGCGAAGCTCATCGCCGAGCGCGCGTTCAACGGCGCGGCAGACTCGTCATCCGGAGCGGTTGTGCGGGCATCGAACCGGGCGCTCGAGGCGCGGCTCGGGACGTGGCGGATGGCGACAGATATGACGCGCATCCCGGCCGCGAAGGCGATTGTGGTCGTGCAGGACGACATTGAGGAAAGCCACAACGTGGTGAGCGTGCGCATCAAGGATGCGGCGGTGCACCAGCGTGCGCAGCTCATCGTGATCAGCAGCCTGCGCAGCGAACTGGTGGACTTCGCGACGACGTGGATCCGCCCCGAGGGGGGCGAGGAAGGCCAGGCGGCCGACCTGCTGGCCAAAGCACTGAGCGGCGAACAGGTGGATGATCCGGATGTCCGGCAGGCGGTGGAGCAGCTCAATGCGGCGCCGCGCGACGAGACACTGGTGGTCTGCGCGCCGAACCCGGTGAGCGCGGTGCAGGCGGGAGCGATGTCGGCGGGCGCGGCGAATGTCGCCGTGGCGCTCTTTGGCGACGCTGCTTCGGAAAGTCTGGTGGTGTTGCCGCCGGCGGTGAACACCTACGGCCTGCTTGACGTGGGCCTGATGGCTGAAGACAAGAAGAACCCCCTGGAAGGGCTTGCCGGCCTGCTGGTGGTCCGGGAAGACCCGACGATGCACCTGCCCGGGGCCGCGGAGGCGCTGGCGAAGCTGGATGCACTGGTCGTCATCGACAACGTGATGAGCGAGGCGGCGAAGGCCGCAAGCGTGGTGCTCGCCGATGGGCGCGCCTACACGTCGAGCGGCACCTACACGCAGGGCGACTTCCGCGTGCAGCGGCTGACACCGGCCATCGAGCCCGAGGGCGACGCGCGACCGCTCTTCGCGGTGCTGAGCGCCGTCGGGAGCGCGCTCGATGTCGAGTTGCCTGGTGACCCGGACACGGCGCTGGGCGAGATTGTGAAGATCAACGAAGCGTACCGGCCCGCATGGGACCTGCTGGTGGGCGACGGCATCCGCATGGAGATGCGTGGCAGCGGCAAGGGCACGATGATCCCGGTACCTGCTGCCGAAAGCGCCGGCGACGGCCTGCGGGTGGTGACCGGGCGCGACCTGTACACAGCGGAAGATGCCGCGGCGCTGCGGCACCCGGAGGCCGAGAAGCTTCACCGCTACGACCGGTTCCAGGTGAGCGAAGAGGATGCGGAGCGCCTGGGCCTGAAGGACGAAGACGAGCTGGAGATCACCGACGGGACGACGACGATCCGGGCGCCGATCACGGTGACGGAGCGCGTACGCGAAGGGAGCATCTTCGTGTCGAGCCTGCTGCAGGGCGGCCTGGTGAGCCAAATGCTGGACCCGGACGGGCGGCTGCCACGTGTGCGCGCAGGTGTGCTGACCCCGGCCTGAGTGTCGTCTCGACGAATATGCAACAAAGCCCGCCGTACGGCGGGCTTTCGTCTGTCCGGCGCTTAGCGCGCGGGAGCTTAATCGCGCACGACTACTTCTGCTGTGCGGTTCATTTCTCCTCCTCGGTGACAGGTTCGGTGCGGAAGCGCGCCGAAAGACACAGCTTAGATCACGTTTGGCGTGGGCCGGGGCGCGAGGAGGCCGGGATACGTGGAAAAGCCCGCCGGATGGCGGGCCTGTTCACTTGTCTCCTGCAGGAAGGAAGAAGGGAGCGTCCTTTGGCTGAGCGGGACCAGCGCTGCGCCGCCGGGACAATGGTTACCGGGTTTTCCCGGTTCCGTAGCTTTCAGCCTAGACGACGGACATAAACGGAGGAGATCGAGACTGTAAATTCGCAGCAAAATGCCGAGGGAAGCGTTAATGGGTTCACAAACGAAATGAGCGCGCCGACCGACGCGCTCATGCTGTGTTGTTTTGGTAGCGCGTATCGGATTCGAACCGATGATCTCCACCTTGAAAGGGTGGCGTCCTAGGCCTCTAGACGAACGCGCCACACCTCATCACTCTATCATGGCGCGAAAGATACGATCATCTCGGCGGGGGCCGCGTTTGCGACGAGGGACATGGGCATGGATGCGACAGGCATGGTTGCCGCCGGCTGCTGCGGCGGCGACGATCATGTCCCTGGCGGGGCTGATGCTCGTGTTGGATCGGGAGGTGGGCGCCGCAACGGGACCTGCTGTTGATGCGCCGGCCATGTCCGAGCAGGTCCGGTATATCGGGCGAGACCCGGTGACATCGATGGCGGCGCGTGTCGACGACCGCTTTATCGCGGAGCACCAGGAAGCCATTGCGCGCTATGGACTGGACGAACGCGAGCCGGTGCCACCCCCGGGCAAGTCGGGGCCGGAGCTGCGCAAGCTTCGCATCCCGGCGCTCGGTATCGACCACGCGACCGACCGCTTCGGACTGGACGCCTATGGCCGGCTGGACGTGCCGCAGGACACGACCACCATCGGCTGGCACCCGGCTTACAGCGCGCTTCCCGGGGACGATGGGTCGACGTTTCTCGCAGCACACTACGAATACGAGGGCGCACCGGGGGTCTTTTACACGCTGTCGACGCTGGCCGAGGGTGACCTGGTGTTTCTGGAGATGGAAGACGGCAGCACGCACAGCTACCGGGTGACCTCAACCGTCGATTATGAGCTGGCGGTCATCGACATGGGCGCGCTGCTGCGCGGGCGCAAAGGTGTCGAGAGCGTGGTCCTGATGACCTGCAGCGGCCCGGTGGTGGACGGCAATTACCAGTGGCGAACAGTGGTGCTTGCGGAGCGCGTGGATGCGGCGCTGCCGGCGCATTAGCCTCTGCGGCAGGCTACGGCGTCGGGCTGGAGCCGGATGTGGCGGATGCGTGCTCGGCCTGGAAGCGCTGGACTTCGTGGCTGAGGATGAGCAAATCGTGACGGTTGCCGTTGCGGTCTTTGACGTGGTCGCGGAGCAGGGCTTCGGGGCGGAAGCCCAGGCTTTCAAAGGTGGAGATGGCGCCCTTCTGGTCGAGGGTCATCTGGGCAATCATTTTCTCCAGGCCTTCGGAGAGGGCAAGGTTGAAGGCCTCCTGGGTGAGAAGGCGGCCGAGACCTTTTCCGCGCATCTTTTCGGCAACGAGTACCCGAAGCTCGGCGACATGTGCGGACCAGGGGATGAGGGAGCGGTGCACGGTAGCGTAGCCGACGACGGTGCTATCTGTGTCGACTGCAAGCACGGAGGTGGCTTCGCCAATTTCGAGTTCGTGGAGCCAGGCATCGATGCCGGCATCCTCGGAGATATCGCGGCGAAGGAACATCAGGTCGTGCTGGGGGAGCGCCCGCGCGAAGTCGAGCACGGCTTCGCGGTCGTGGAGTGTCATGAGGCGGAATGTGATATCGGTCCCACCGGTGTGGAGGGTCTTCGGGTATGCGCTGGAACCTTCGCCTGCCATGGTCGCTGCTCCGCGAGGATGATGTACTGACGATAAAACCGATCGGGTAAGGCCACAAGGCATGGGGCAGACAGGCGGGGTGAAGGCACCGGCGCGTGACGCGCGCGAAATTCTTGCAGGCTTTCAGCGGCGCTTGGTAAGCTCAATGGGCACGGCGCATTCGTCTAGTGGCCTAGGACACCGCCCTCTCAAGGCGGAGATCAGGGGTTCGAATCCCCTATGCGCTACCAAGAAGATGAGGCGAGCAAGGCCGGGAGGTCTTGCTCGCTTGCTTTATGAGGCCTGATCTATGCGGAACGTTGACGCGGAAACGGCCGCCGCTTATCGCAAAGCCTGGGAAGAGTGGCAGAAGCAGATCGAGCACGTGCACCGGGTGTTCCTCGAAGGCGAAAGCATCCGGCCAGACCAGCTCAAGGGCTTGCTCAACCGTGAGGCGCGGAAGAAGGCGGCGTATGACGCTGCTCGCGAGCGGTTGCTCGGGTTGGACGCGTCTCCGCTGGCAGCCCCTCCGGGCGGGGAGAACCCGTTCAAGTCCTGATTCACCGCAGGGGGACGGCGCACGACAGAGCGATTCCGCCGCGATAAGAGGGTCGGCGGAGCGTGATATACAGTACCCATAGCCACCGGGGCGTGGCAGGATGATGAAGGATGCCGAAGCAGGTTTCGAACGTAGCCAGCGACGATTACCTGTCCGCGATATACCGGTTGAGCCACGATGAAGGGCAGGACGTTATCGCGGTACGCCTGGCGGATCGGCTCGACATCACGCCGCCGTCGGTTGCGGGAATGCTGAAGCGGCTGATCCGTGACGGCCTGGTGACGCAGGACAGCCGCAAGGTTATCAAGCTGACGCCCGAGGGCTTGCGCCGCGCGGAGCAGATGGTGCGGCGCCACCGGCTGGCGGAATGCCTGCTGACCAGCATGCTGAAGATCGAGTGGTGGCGAGCCTACGACGAAGCGCACCTGCTGGAGCATGGCATTTCGGACATTACTGAGCCGCACCTGTTCGAGACGCTCGGGCGACCGCAGCGCAGCCCCTTCGGCTATCCGATACCCGGGACGGGGGAGACCGGGCCGCTGACAATGCTGACGCTGGCGGACCTCAAGGAGGGCGAGAGCGCGATCGTCGACCGGGTTTTCGAAGAGGACGAGCAGTTGCTGCGCTTCTTCTGGGAAGAAGGCATTCTGCCCGGGCAACGGGTCACGCTGGAGAATGTGGCGCCCTACCGCGGGACGGTGACCGCGGTGCTCGGAGAGCGCCCTGTGGTGATGGGGACGCAGGTCGCCCAGCGCATCTGGGTGAAGCCGCCAGATGATCGACGAGAGCGCGGCGCCACTGCGTAAGGGGTCGTCCACGCGCCCTCAATTTTCTGAGCGGTAGCGCCGACTATAGGGACAATGGCAGTGAACAATGTTCGCGGCGGCGACGGTGCGCTCCGTGTCCTGGTGGTGGAGGACGACGCGACGCTTGGCCAGCTCGTGCGCATGGTGCTGCGCCAGTTCACATCCCACGTGAGCCTAGCGGCATCCGGCAGAGAGGCGCTCGAGCTTGCCCGTGAGGGTTATGACGCGGTTGCCTGCGACATCAGCCTGCCGGATGTCTCCGGGCTCTACGTCATCGAGCAGCTGCGCGATGCGCAGCCTGCAGCAGGCATTGTGGCGGTCACGGGGATGGTGGATGTGGAGGTCGCCGTGCAATCGATGAAGGCGGGCGCGGATGACTTCGTGGCCAAGCCTTTCGACCCGGAAATCCTGTGGCACGTGCTGAACAAGGCGGTGGACAACCGCAAGCAGCGCATCGAGGCGAGCCAAGCCGAGGCCTACCGGAAGCTGGCTTACACAGATGCGCTGACAGGGAGCCCGAACCGCCGCTTCATCGATGAGTTCCTGGACGTCGCGGTGAAGGACGCGCAGCAGACTGGCAGCCCGCTCGCGGTGGGTTATGTGGACATCGACAACTTCAAGCTGCTCAACGACTTCGTGGGCCACGAACAGGGCGACCGGGTGCTGCAGGCGCTGGCAGATTCGCTAAACACGGTCGTGCGGCCGCCGGACACGTTTGCGCGCTTTGGCGGGGACGAGTTCGTAATCGTATTCCCGGGCAGGACCATTGAACACGCACAAGAGACGATCGGACGGCTTCGATCGCGCGTTGGGCGCATCGAGGTTTCGAACGAGCACCGGATCACCTTGCCGACGCGCGTGAGTTGCGGCGTTTCGGAGTTCACCGGGGGTGAGTCGCCACGAGACCTGATCGCCGCGGCGGAAGACCAGATGTACCTGGACAAGTCGCTGGCGCCGACGGCCTTCGCGCCCATCCAGCAGGCAAGCGCGCGCGCGGACACCGTGGTGAAGGTGAGCAACCTGAAGGCATTGCGCAGCCTGGTGAAGGCGATCGACCGGCGCGACAGCTATACGCGCTTCCACAGCGACCACGCGACGCACCTGGCGCTTCGCGTGGCGCATGAGCTGGGGTTGAGCGAGGACGAAGTCAACGGGCTGATGATCGGCGGGCCGATCCACGACCTGGGGAAGATCGTGGTGCCGGATGAGGTATTGCGAAAGCCGGGGCCGCTCACACTCGAAGAGCGCCGCCAGATGGAAGAACACCCGGTGGTTGGGGCAGCGATCACGGCTGCGGTGACCGATTACGATACCGTGGTGAACCTTGTGCGGCACCACCATGAGCGCTTCGACGGCGAAGGCTACCCCGGGCGCATGAAGGCGACCGAGATCCCGCTGACGACGCGTCTCTTTGCGATTGCCGATGCATTCAGCGCGATGACGACGAACCGGCCTTACCGCAAGGCATTGACCTACGAGCAGGCCATAGAAGAGGTCGAGCGGGGCGCCGGCACCCAGTTCGACCCCGAACTTGCGTCGGTGTTTGTGCAGACCGTGGAACGCCGCCTGCGGGACGAGCAGGCAGAAGCGGCATGAGGACAGGGGCTTACCGCATCTTTGAGATCGTCGCCTGGGTTGGGCTCGGCTGGTACGCATTCGAGGCGGCAGCAACAGCGCTCATCGGCGACGCATCCGGCGCTGCCATCAGCGCGGGGATGGCCCTGCTGGCGGGCTGCATGGTCATTGCATCGCGTTGGCGCCGTGCGACACTGGCCGCGCCGGCCACGATGGTTGTAACCCAGGCACCGCAGGACTCACGCCCTTAGGCTGCATGCGCGTAGACTGCGCCCCAGAACGAACCCTGGGGGATGCCAATGGCGCGTGTACGGGACGCGAAACGGGAAGACTTTCCCGAGCAACTGCAATACGTGTGGGATGCGGTGGCGGAGGGCCGCGAGCCTCCGAACATTTTCAAGGCGATGGGGAATAACCCCCATGTGCTGCGGGCCTACCTCCGGCTGGGGAACGGGCTCTGGAACCACTGCGGGCTGGACCTCCAGACGCGAGAGCTGGTCATCCTCCGCTCGGCGATAAACAGCCAGAGCCGCTACGAATGGCACCAGCATGTCCGTATCGGACGCGATGCCGGACTTTCGGATGACCGGATCATGGCATTGCGGAACTGGAAGGACAGCGATGCGTTCGACCAGAAGGAGAAGACGCTGTTCGCGTATGTCGACCAGTTTGCCGGCGACGGTGTCCCATCGCAAGAAAGCCACGACGCGATGGTGGCGGCCTTCGGCGAGTCAACGACGGCCGGTGTGGCCATCCTGGTGCCCTTTTACCAGATGACGGCAAGGTTCCTGGCGGCGATGGACGTGCAGCCGGAAGAGCCGTTCGTCGGCTGGACGCTGGAAGGGTAGAACGAACGCCGTCTGTGCCGCGGGGCTGGACGGCGCGGACACAGCGCGCAAGGACACGCAACAGCGGCGCCATCCGGGCGTCACGGAGGAGGAAGTATGCGACTAAAAGACAAGAAGGCGATCGTAACCGGCGCGGCGTCGGGCATCGGCGAGGCGACGGCGAAGTTGTTCGCAGAGGAAGGCGCCCAGGTGCTGGCGGTGGACCGGCCGGAATCGGCGATCCTGGAGGTCCACAAGGGTGTGGCCAGCATCGTGCCGATGGCGCAGGACATCACCGAGGACGGTGCTCCCGAGCGCATCATCAGCGAAGCAAAGGCGAGGCTCGGCGGGGTCGATGTGCTGATGAACAACGCGGGGGTGAGCGGCCGAACCTTCGTGGAGGAGATCCCGCTGGAGGAATGGGACCGGATCTTCAATGTGAATGTGCGGGCGCAGTTCCTGCTGTGCAAGCTGGCACTGCCGGTCATGAAAGACAGCGGCTGGGGACGGATAATCAACGTGGCCTCGGTGATGGCGGAGCGGACCGACTACGGGCTCGCGCCGTACTGCGCTTCCAAGGCTGGCGTCGCGGGGCTTACCCGGACGATCGCGCTGGAATACGGGAAGTTCGGCATCACGGCGAACTACATCCTGCCCGGCCCGATCTATACGGGGATGACGCAGCAGAACTTCGACCAGGAGTACATCCGGACTGTCTGGGAGAAGAAGACGGCGGTGCGGCGGCTGGGCCAGCCGATAGACATCGCGCGGGGCGCGCTGTTCCTTGCATCGGATGAATCCGAGTATGTGACCGGCATCGGCCTGACGATCGATGGTGGGCTGACGTTGCGGACGTAGGGGGTGGGGGGCGGTTGGCATAGTTCCCAATACGAGGCATTGACCTCGCGGAAAGCGCCGCCGCGAGACGATTGCGCGGTACTTGAGGTGACGCCGTGGCGCAATTGCAGCGGTGAATGCAGGCAGCCGCGTGCGACGGACAAGGGCCACGACGTGCCCTGCGTGCTACATTTGACAGCGTGGCGATGACGGTGAACGACGTGCGTGACCTGATACGGCTGCTCGCGGAGCACCCGGAGTGGCGGGCGGAGCTGCGCCCGCTGATCCTGAGCGAGGAAGTGCTCCGGCTTCCTGAAACCGTGGACCGAATAGCGTCGTACCAGGCGGAGACTTCGGCGAACCTGGCGCGGCTGACCGAGAGGGTGGACCAGCTGACCGAGCGCGTCGAGCAGCTCGCCATCCGCATGGACCAGCTCACCGAGCGCGTCGATCAGCTCGCCATAAGCATGAACCAGCTCACCGAGGAATTCAGGGGATTCGCACGTACAACTGAAGCAAGGTTCGGGACTGTCGTGGGTCAGCTCCTGGAGATCCGCTTCGAGCAACGGGCGCCGTCGTACTTTGGTGTCTGGCTACAGCGGCCACGCGTCGTGGAGCTGGATGAGCTCGGGATCGATGAGGCTGTCAGTTCCGGCGCCATTAGCGAAGCGGAATACGAGGCATTGGCCAGCCTCGATCTGCTGATTCGTGGTCGCGATAAGGCCGAACGCAATGGCCGTCAGACGGTGTTCGCGGTCGAGATTTCGAACACGATCGACAGTGAAGATGTCGTCCAGGCAGCGGAGCGCGCTGCCATCCTGGAGCGGGCGGGTGTGCACGCCAGGGGTGCCGTCGGAGGGGCAGCGGTTACGGGGCGTGCCAACGAGCTGGCTCGAGAGCGCGGCGTGTACGTCCGGCTTGTCGCGAACCCGGGCTGATTATTGGCCGGACATGCAGATATGCCAAAGAGCAGCGGGCTACTCTCGCCCGAGCGTACGTTCCGTGGGCCCTGGCCAGAGGATCGCGGCGACGCCGAGCAAGGCGAGGATGGCCGCAGCGTAGACTCCAATTGCCCAGCCGAGGAAGAAGCCAGCTGTGCCGGTCCCAATGAACTGGCCGCCACCCGTTTCGGGGCCCTGCACAAGGAGAAAGCCGAAGGCGCCAAAGAGCGCCGGGAACAGAAACTGAACTGCGCCAAGGGCGAAAGCTAGCCGGCTGCGGCCGTGGCCGGCGGCGACGAGCGGCACGGCCAGAGCGCCGAGCCAAAGAATGCCCGTGGCGGCAAGCATGAGCATGAAGTCGCTGGATTGCATGGCCGCTCCTTGTGGCTCTGTTCACGCTACCACGGCATGGGGAGTGCTTGAGGCCCGAGGGATGTGTCAAAAACTTGCCCCACGGCTTTTCACGCGGTAGACATGATTCGTCTTGAGCCGGGAACCCCCGCGGACCGGACTCCAATGGAAAGGGAAGGGATAGTCGTTGGCGGATTACCGCAAACCATTACCGCAACCAACACCTGAGACCCAGGAATTCTGGGATGGCTGCAAGCGAGGCGAGCTCCGCCTGCAGCGAAGCAAGTCGACCGGCGAGGCATACTTCCCGCCGCGGCCCTTTTTCCCCGGTGACCCTGACCAGGAAGTCGAATGGTTCACGGCCAGCGGCCGGGGCATCCTCTACAGCTACGTGATCAACCACCGGCCGCCGCCGGCATGGGATGAACCGTACGCGATCGCCGTGGTGCAGCTCGATGAGGGCCCACGCATGATGACGAACATCGTGGACTGCAACCAGACGCCAGAGGCGCTGAAGCTCGGGATGAAGGTCGAAGTGGTTTTCGACCCGGTCACCGAGGAAATCAGTCTTCCGAAGTTCCGGCCGGTGGAGGGCTAAGCGCCATGAAGCAGAAGAGCGTAGCGATTGTCGGCGCAGCCGAAACGACCGACCTGGGCGTTATCCCGAACATGTCGCAGATCCAGCTTCACGCGGACGCGGCCATCAATACCATGCGCGACGCGGGGCTGAAGCCGTCGGACATCGACGGCGTGGCAACTGCCGGCGAATCGCCGGTGGCCATCGCGCATTACCTTGGCATCACGCCGACGTGGGTCGACGGGACAGCCGTCGGCGGGTGTTCGTTCATGCTGCATGTGCGGCACGCGGCGGCGGCCATCAACGAAGGGCTCTGCAGCACGGTGCTGATCACTCACGGCGAGAGCGGGCGATCGATGATTGGCCGCAGCCGCTTCGGCCCGGCGCCAGCGAGCCTGCAAGGTCAGTTCGAGTCGCCGTACGGCATCGCGGGGCCGCCGACGGTATTCACCATCCCAGTCCTGCGATACATGGAGGAATACGGGCTGACGCACGAGCA
>SLAK01000274.1 GCA_007126855.1 Dehalococcoidia bacterium
ATGAGCCCGAGCCGACGCCAGCAACAGGCAGCGGCCAGACCTACGAGATCCAGCCCGGCGATATCTGCCTCACGATCGCAAACCAGTTCGGTGTGGACGTGGATGAGCTCATCGCGCTGAATAACCTCAACTGCACCAACCTCCAGGTTGGCGACGTGATCCAGATCCCCTAGGTTGCCTGGCGCCCGGCGGGTTCGCTCCCCGGCGCGCCGTGGCGGCGGAACACCGCCACCAGCCCTTCGATAACGCGCTCTACTTCGACTCCCTGCGCCTTCGCAGCCCGCTCGACCGTCCACAACACGTAGCGCGGGCCAATCCCGAGGTCGGCAAACACCTGCGCCGCGGCACGTTCGAACCGCACGATGTCCTCGATGCGCTGGGTTGCGAGCGGATGGTACTGCATGCTCATGGTTCTGCTCCGCGAAGTGTGCCTGGGCGAGGGACCGGGATAGCGTGGTCCCTCGCCCGGGGGAAAGATGGCAGCACCCAAGGGGAAGTGAGACCGCCACCCCTGCGCCGGCAAAATGTGGCGGACTACCTTGTGGAGACAGGCGGTCGACCGGCCACCGGCGCCCCCTTATCGTCCGGTGGATGCGTTTCGACCGGATTTCGTCCCTGTGACGATGTGGTTACGTCGAGCGAAGTTCCGCCAGCACCTCGCCCGTGTGCTCACCGAGTTTCGGGGCCGGCCGGCGCAGCTCCCACGGCGTCGCGCTGAAAATGTAGGGCGCGCCGGGCATTGGGACCGGCGCATCCACGCCTTCGCCGCTCACGTGCACGAAGAAGCCACGGTCCCACCAGTGCTGGTCGTGGACCGTCTCATCTGGCGCCAGGACGATCCCCCAGGCCTGATCACGCTCCTGCCCCCCGCGGTAGATCTCCTCGGCGGGCATCTCCCCGATGAAGCTGGCCAGTGTCTGCATGATCTCCCGTGCCTCAGCGGTGCCGCGCGCAGGCTGCCGGGCCAGCGGGTCATCGAAGCGTTCTTCGTCGAATTGCTGGCCGAAGCCGTGCTCCTGCATCCACTGCTTGATCTTCGCCCAGCTCGCGTTATCGCGGCCGACGCCGAAAATCAGCACGTCCCGCCCGTCGGCGGCGCGGTACATCCACCGCTCCGTGCGCACGGCCGCTGCGTGGCGCCCGGTCTGGCGGATGACATCCTGGCGGGCGTAGAGCCAGTAGGGCATGCCGACCTCGGTGGTGCAGCTCAGGGCTTCGTGCATCGAGCAATCAACGTGCTGCCCGCGGCCTGTCTCCAGGCGTTCCAGCAGCGCGGCCATGATGCCGTGCATCGCCGCGTGGCAGGCCGTGTTGTAGGCCTGGTCGCCGTTGCCGTGGATTGGCGGCGCACCGGGGGCGTCCTCTGGGTCATAGCCGTTCATCGCCATCGGGCCGCCGAGCGCCAGGCTCACCAGGTCGGAAGTGCGGAACTGCGCCCAGGGCCCGTCCTGGCCGAAAGGCGTGATCGAGCAGTAGACCAGGCCCGGTGCCGCGTCCACGAGGCCGGCGTATGCGAGCCCCAGCGGCTGCATGATCCCGGGCGTGCGGTCCTCGATGACGATATCGGCCTGCTCGCAGAGGCGGCGAGCGAGGTCGCGGTCGCCGGTCGAAGTCTCGACGTCCAGGACCACGGAGCGCTTGTTCGTGTTGTAGTACCAGAAGTTGAGGGAGCGGTCGGGGCCAGGTATGTCCTTCACGAAGGGGCCGATGGCGCGCGCGGACGAGCCCTCCGGCGGCTCGACCTTGATGACATCGGCACCCATGTCGGCAAGCAGCTTTCCGGCAAGCTGCCCCGGCTCGTCGCAAAATTCGATGACACGAAGTCCAGTCAGCGGGCCGCTCACATGAACACCCCGGCGGCTTCGTTGCTGGCGATGGCTTCGTCGTCCAGCCCCAGAATTTCACGCATCACTTCATGCGTGTGCTCGCCCAGCAGCGGTGAGCCGGTCCGCAGCTCCCCGGGCGTCCCGGACAGCCGTGGGGCCACGCCGTCGTACTCGCAATTCCCGAGCTCGGCATGCGGAAGGTGGTGCCACCAGCCGCGGGAGGCGAGCTGCGGGTCGCGTTCGAAGCGGTCGCTGGCTTTCTGGACCACGCCCGCGCGCACTCCGGCCGCCTGCAGCAGGGTCATAAGCGCGTAGTCTTCCTGCGGGCGTGTCCAATCGGCGATGTGCGTATCGAGTTCGTCCTGGTGCTCCAGCCGGCCAGCATTGGTAGCGAAGCACTTGTCTGTGGCCCAATCCGGTTCGTCCATGGCGCGCACCAGCGCCTGCCATTCGGCGTCGTTCATCACGGCCAGCGCAAGCCAGCGGTCTTCGCCGGCGCAGGGGTAGGTGTTGTGCGGCGCCACCTCCGGCTGCCACGCGCGGTTGCCCGGAGGGAGGCCCTCGCGGCGCCATGAGCGTCCGTTGACCATGGCATCGAGAAAGGCCGGGCCGGTGAGCACGATACCGGCCTCGACCTGCGCCATGTCGATCTGTTGCCCTTCACCGGTCAGCTTGCGGTGGTAGAGGGCCATCATGATCGCGCTGGCCGCGTAATAGCCGGCCGTGTGGTCCATGTAGCTGTAGCCCCAGCCGGCCGGCTGGATGCCGGGCAGCCCGGACATCATCGTGAGGCCGCTGAGCGCCTGCGCCGTGGGCCCCCAGGTGGTGTATTCCCTGTCCCGGCCGCTATGGCCGAAACCGGACACGGAACAATAGATGATGTCCTCCCGGATCTCGCGTAGATCGTCGTAGCCCAGCCCCCACGATTCCATGACGCCGCTGGAAAAGTTCTCGACGACCACATCCGACACGGCGATGAGCTGCCGCAGCAGGCCGTAACCATCTGGATGGCGGACGTTGAGGAGGATGCTGCGCTTGTTGCGGTTGATGTAGTTGAAGAACCCGGAGTTGTTCAGCGTCGGCGTTTCGCCAACGATGGGCCGGCCCAGGCGGATCGCATCGACCGCCTGGCCGTGCTCGACGCGGATGACGTCGGCGCCGAAGTCAGCCAGGACGCGGGTCGCGGTGGGCCCGGCGATGATCCAGGTCAGGTCGCAGACACGGATGCCTTGGAGCGGGAGTTTCACCATAGCCCGGCATTCTACGCAGTTCGCATGGCAGTGTGCCGGACCGGCAAATAGCCCGTCGCCACTGCAGGATGAATTTACACAGGCAGAAACGTAGGATAGTGCCGGAAACCAGAAGAGGTGAGGCCCCTATGACTGAATCCGGACGGACTGAGACGCTGAAAGTTGGCGACGAAGCGCCGGACTTTGAGCTGCCCTCGAGCCCAATGGGCGAGAAGTTCAAGCTGAGCGACTACCGCGGCAAGAACACCGTCGTCATCAATTTCGTCCCCGCCGCGTTCTCGCCCGCCTGCAGCAACCAGCTCCCGCTGATCGACCAGAAGCGCGCCGAATTCGAAGCCCAGGGCGCCATCCCCGTTGTCATCTCCTCCGACGGCGCGTGGACACAGCAGGCATGGAAGCAGCACCTGGGCGTGGACTACCCGGTACTGAGCGATTTCAACCCGCAGGGGGCGACGGCGAAGGCTTATGG
>SLAK01000154.1 GCA_007126855.1 Dehalococcoidia bacterium
CCGGATCTGTTTGCTGACGGAGGGCTGGGAGACGTATTCGGCGGCTGCGGCTGCGGTGACGCTGCCGGTGCGGACGACGGCGTGGAGATAGCGCAACTGTTGGAGTTCCATCCATAACCCCCAAGCATGGAATCCCAAGCCAATGATAGCGTGGTGGAGCGTTGCGGTGCGTTGTAAGGTGCGGGGAAACCTTCACCCTTCCCTCTCGCTTTGCCTTTGCAAGGGAGATGGTGGCGGCACAGCACCCACGAGACAGGAGCAGCTTGATGGCGGGAAGCGATGCGGTGATTGAGCAGTTTTCGGCGGCGGCTGCGGGGTATGCGACGAGCA
The DNA here is from genome assembly GCA_007126855.1 of Dehalococcoidia bacterium. Lineage (GTDB taxonomy): Bacteria > Chloroflexota > Dehalococcoidia > Tepidiformales > Tepidiformaceae > SLAK01. The sequence continues at coordinate 331 of SLAK01000154.1, forward strand.
CGGTGCATGCGGCGGGTCCGGACCTACCGTTGCTTGTGGAGGCGGCGGCGCCTTCTGCTGGTGAGGTGGCGCTCGACATTGGCACGGGCGCGGGGCACGCGGCATTCGCGCTGGCGCCGCATGTGCGCGAGGTGACGGCTGTGGACATCACGGAGGCGATGCTGGAGGAGGCGCGAAAGGGGGCCAGCTCGCGCGGGCTGGGGAATGTGCGCTTCGAGCAAGGGGATGCGCAGGCGCTGCCTTACGGGGATGAGTCGTTCGACATCGTGACGTGCAGGGTGAGCGCGCACCATTTCGCGTTCCCGGGGCGGTTTGTGGCGGAGGCGGCGCGGGTGTTGCGCCCGGGAGGGCGATTTGTGCTGGTGGACACGATCGCTCCGGAGGACGCTGCGCTGGATACGTTCAGCAACGCGATTGAGCTGTTGCGGGACCGTTCGCATGTCCGGAACTGGTCGGCGGCGCAATGGCTGAGCATGATGGCACCGGCCGGGCTGGAGGGCGAGGTGTTGCACCGTTCGGGCTATGTGCTGCACGGTCCTTCGTGGGTGCAGCGGATGCACACGCCTGAGGCGAATGTGGCGGTGATCCGGAAGCTGTTCGCGGAGGCAACGCCGGCGCAGCGGCGGTATTTCGAGATTCGCGAGGAGCCGTGGGGGTGGACGGTGCCGTACGCGATTGTTCGGGGAGTTAGGAGGGATGAGGGATGAGTTGGGAGGGATGAGGGAGAAAGTTTGAGGAAAAGGCGAGCGGGATAGCGAAGCGAGCGCGACGGAAGCGGCATCAGGGAATCGTGAAGGTTTGGGGCGGTGGTGATGAACCCTCAGCCTGCTCGCTCCCTTTGCAAGGGTGAGGCTGGGCCGGCGGGCGGGGTATTGACGCGAAGGCGGGCCTGGCTTCACTTCCGTTGACACTTGAGCGTAGTCGGCACACCATGCCCGAATGCCTTTGGGACGCCCGGTTTTGTTCATTGATGACGGCGGCGTGATGAACGACAACTCGCTGCGGGCCCCGCAGTGGGCGGCGCTTCTCGGACCCTTCATGAGTGAGCGCTACGGCGGCGACTCCGCCGCGTGGTCGCGAGTGAACAGGGTCGCGTTTACAAACGCCTGGGAGTGCGTGGTCACCCGCATCGACACCTTCAGTTCACACACGGATTTTCACCAGGAATATTGCGTGCTCTGGTCCGAGGGGATGTTCGCGGCCGTCGGGCTGGATACGCCGCCGCCTGATGAATGCGTCCGGCTGGTGGAAGAGTCGAGCGTGTACGCACTGCGCCAGATCAAGTCGGACATCCCCGGGGTGGCAGAAGCCGTCCGCCGGCTCGCCGAAGCTGGTATGACGCTGCACACCGGGTCCGGCACGGTCTCCGCGCAGCTCGAAGTCACGCTGGCCGGGATGGGCGTGCGCGACTGCTTTGGCGAACGGCTCTATGGCCCCGACCTCGTCGACTGGCCAAAGAGCGGTCCTGAATACTACCGGCGGGTATTCGAAGATGCCCGCGCCGATCCGCGGGACGTCCTGGTCATCGACGACAGCGAACAGGCTTGCAGTTGGGCGCGAGCAGCCGGAGCCCGCGCGATACGGGTCGGTAGCAACAGCCCCATGGCCTCGCTGGTGGAAGTCAGCGCCACCGTGCTCGGCACCTAGCCAGCCGGGATCGAGCTACGCGCCGGCGGCACGAATTCGCCGCCGTGGTGAACCCTCACCCTGCCCTGCTCCCTTTTGCAAGGGAGAGGGTCGGCCGGCGGGCGACGTCGACCGTGGGAGGAAGTTTAGGTGGCGGTGACGTGGAGGGCGCGTTCGCCGGTGCTGAGCTGGAGTTCTTGCTGTGGGGCGAAGTTGGATTGCTGGATGGCCTGGCGGAGTTCGTCGCCGGTGAAGGAGTCTTCGTCTTCGGGGTCGAAGACGAGCCAGGCTTCGCCCTGTGCGGCGGAGACCATCCAGTGGAGGCGGCTGATGGAGGCCTGGTCGAGGCGGTCGCGTTCGGGCCACCAGGCGATGCGGACGGCGGGTTCGGCGGTCATGAGGCTGCTGGCGACGGTGGGGCGGGGTTTGATGGCGCCGGCTTCGGCGAGGACGTGGTCGGGCGGTTCGATGAGCATGCCGCGCGCTTCGTCGTCGCGGTGGAAGCCGAGTTCCTGGAGGACGCCCATGGTCAGCGCATCATCCGGCGGCGGGCGGCGGCCTTGGAGGATTTACCCTTGCCCTGGCCGTTGCCGCGGTTGGTGCGGAGGCTATCGGGGTCGGGGGTGCTACTGCCGCTGAGGACGGGTTCGGCTACGGGAGGCGCATCGGGTTTGGTGGCCTGCAGGTCCTGTGGGGCGGGCTGGCCATCGGATGGCCGTTGTTCGACGAGCTTGACCTTGAAGACGGTACGCGCGACCTGGCGGCGGATGTTTCCGGTGAGCTGTTCGAACATGTCGTGGCCTTCGCGCTTGAAGGCGACGAGGGGGTCCATTTGGGCATAGGCCTGGAGGCCGATGCTCTGGCGCAGGTCTTCGATGGCGGTGAGGTGCTGGCGCCAGTGCTGGTCGATGGATTCGAGCAGGAGCCAGCGTTCGACCTTGCGCATGTTTTCTTCGCCCATGAGCAGTTCAAGCTGCTCATAGCGGTCCTCGGCGCGGTCGAGGATGTCGTCGAACAGGTCGTCGCCGAGTTCTTCCATTTCCTTGAGCGCCGGGAGGTCTTCGGCCATGAGAACTTCGCGGAGCTCGGCGAGCACCAGCTCGTGGGTGTCAGGGCCGGGCTCGTCGAGCGGGGCCATGACTGATTCGAGTTCTTCGATGAGGAGGCCGAGGATGTTGCTGCGGGTGTCGGCGCCGGTGAGTACTTTTTCGCGCTCGGCGTAGATGATTTTGCGGTGTTCGTTGATGACGTCGTCGAACTCAACGAGGCGTTTGCGGATATCGAAGTTATGGCCTTCGACTTTGGTCTGGGCCTGTTCGATGGCTCGGGTGACCATGCGGGATTCGAGGGGCATGTCTTCGGTCATGCCGAGTTTGCCCATCATGCCGGCGACCCAGTCGGGCGCGAAGCGGCGCATGATGTCGTCGCCGAAGGAAACGAAGAAGCGACTGGAGCCGGGGTCGCCCTGGCGGCCGGCGCGGCCACGGAGCTGGTTGTCGATACGGCGCGATTCGTGGCGCTCGGTGCCGATAACGTGGAGGCCGCCGGCTTCGGGGACGCCGGGGCCAAGCTTGATGTCGGTACCGCG
>SLAK01000322.1 GCA_007126855.1 Dehalococcoidia bacterium
GAAATGTACGTCGCTCATGGTCGCCTCCGGGTTCGGAATTGCGTGTGGTGCACCATCTTACACGCGAGGCGAAGCCCGGGGCGTCACCTCGCCCGAAGCACGCATCAGGGAGTAACCGGCCTGGCCACCTCCGCCAGCAGCTCCAGCGAGCGCAGCCGCTTCTCCAGCGTCGACCCCAGGTGCACCACCATCAGCTCGTCGGCGTCGGCGTGCCCCGCGAACCACTCCAGGTAGTCACGGACCCTGTCCGGCGTGCCGGCGGCGGTGTACTTCGTCATCTGCTTGAGCTGCTGGCCCTGCGGCGTCTCCAGGATCGCGTCCGCCTGCTCATCGGTGAGCTGCCGGCCTCCTCCAAGCAAGGTGCTGACCCGGCGCCGCTGGGTGTAGCGCAGTTGCTCCTGCGCATCCTCTTCGCTATCGGCAGCGATCACGTTTACTCCCGCGATGACATACGGCCGATCGAGCTGCTCCGAAGGCTCGAACTGCTGCCGGTAGAGGGCCACTGCGTCCTCCAGCGCACCCGGCGCGAAATGCGACGCGAAGCCATAGGGCAAGCCCAGCGCCGCCGCCAGCTTCGCTCCGAAATGCGACGAACCCAGGATGTAGAGCGGCACCTTCGTCCCCTTCCCCGGAATGGCATTCACGCCGGGGACCAGCGTCTCGCCCGAGAGATAGCCCTGCAGCTCCTGGACGTCCTGCGGGAAGCGATCGGCCGACATGGGACTTCGCCGCAGCGCCCGCAGGGTGACCTGGTCGGTGCCCGGCGCGCGGCCCAGGCCCAGGTCGATCCGCCCGGGGTGCAACGACGCCAGCGTCCCGAACTGCTCCGCGATCACCAGCGGCGAATGGTTCGGCAGCATCACGCCACCCGAACCGAGCCGGATGCGCTCCGTGTGCGCCGCGACGTGCGCGATCAGCACCGCCGTCGCCGACGACGCGATCGTCGCCATGTTGTGGTGCTCCGCGTACCAGACGCGGTGGTAGCCCAGCTCTTCCGCCCGCCGTGCGTACCTGACGCTGTTTTGCAGGGCATCGCCAACCGCCTCGTTCCTGCCGACGAAGGCCAGGTCGAGCAACGCAAGCGGCGTCGACGCCAGCCGTCGTTCTTCCTTTGTCCCAGCCTGCGGTTCCACGCCCCCTAGCATCGCATCAGCGTCGGCCACGCGCACACCACGGCCCACGGCCCGCCTGCGCCACGACCCGGGGAAGGCTCCTGGAACCTACGCCGCGTACCCTCGCACCACGATTTCACCGCTCGCCGGGTTCACGCTCCCCTCTCCGCGAATAGAGAGGGTGTTCAGCCATTCGTATCCTGGCGCAGCCGTGAGAAGGCTCACGTACTCGAGCAGCCGGAGCGTGCCATCCTCGTTCGGCGAGCCCATGCCGGTGGCTGTCGCGGCAATCCGCGCACCATCATCCGTCGTCAGCACACCGTGGATGTGCAGCTCGAACCGGCCGTCCGCCCGCACGTACAGGTAGTCGATGGCATCCATGTGGCCGTTCACCTTGCCCTTGCACGGCCCGGACACCGCCGCATCGAGCCGGACGCCAGCCGGCGGAGGCGGCTTCCCTTCGTTCAGCTCTTCGAGCGTCATGCCGAAGTCGGTGAGACTGGTGATCTGGAGCGAGAGCTCGAAGACCTGCTCCCCCACTGCGATCGTGTCCACCACGATTCCCCTTCCCGTGCCCGGTGGGCGCCGGCTGAAGTGCGCCATAGCGTCCCGGCAGAGGCACCCCGAAATGCGCTGTTGACGTCCCGCAGACCGTACCGGATGAAAGCTTCCGACTTCAATCGCGCCTGTCCGTGGGCCGTTCGTTCCTGGGGGTGCCTCTGTGAACTGCCCAAACCTGTCTCAAAGCTTGTTGACCGCCGGACGGCCCAAAAAATGCGATCCGAGAGCTTGCCTCCCGCGTTGGTGACCATTAAAAACAGCGATACGACTTTGTGGCGCGACGGGTCATCAGCGTTGAACCGAGGTGTCACGCCTCGTGCCACCGTTCATACCATTCCCGGGGTTTCCTCACATGCAGCAACTTCGCGTAGACACGTTCCCCATCGCTGCCTGGCGGTCGAAGTGACAACGCGGGCGTTACTCCGTAAGGCGGCGTTGACCTTTCCGGAGGTCAACGAAGAGGTCCATGACGGGAGGGTGGTCTTCTCCGTGCGGGGCAAGCAGTTCGCCTCGGTCACTGCAGAGGGCACCGTGCACTTGCGGCTGCCTGACGCTGAAGCGGACGAGGCAATCGCGGCGTACCCGAGGGCTGAACAGCTCCTTCATGCGGGCAGGCAGATCGGGTTGAGCGCTCCGTTGAGCCATGTCGACGGTCAACACCTATGGCACCTGGTGATGACTGCGTGGAAACACCGCGCACCCACACGATTGGCTGCGAATCTCGACGCCATCCTGGAATCGCCCAACCAGCCGGGAAGTGACCTGCCGACGAGTATCGGAAAGGCAGCGACCCGTGCGCTGGCAACGGCCGGAGTGACAACGCTCGACCAGGTCGCCACGCACAGCAGGGCAGAACTGCTCGCGATGCACGGTGTCGGGCCGAAGGCCGTACGTATCCTCTCCGATGCGCTCGCCGAGAAGGGCAAAACGCTGCGCTGATCTGTCGAGCGACCACGGGATCTGTCGCCGTCCGCTACTGCTCGTGAATACGAGCCGATCCGTGTACGAACGGAGCCCGCCCAACCCTTCCTTTGCGTCTGACCAGACGTGGCTGGCAGAGACGAGGCGACGTGCCCGCGTTTTCATCGCTCAGTCTCAAAAGCTTGGCGCTCCTCCAGCACGCGCTGCCACTCGGCATTGGCGTCATCTGTCCCGAGCGCGATGGCCGCCGTCCGCCGCGAGCGGATGCCCGCTTCCACCAGCGCCCGCTCGTCCGTCACCTGCCGCGACCGGTCGATCGGCAGCACCGGCCCCCAGCGCATCACCGGCCGCACACCATCGATGTCCAGGCCGCCGAAGCGCGCCAGCAGCCGCAGGACAAGCGCCGCCCGCCGCTCGTAGGCCGCCCCGCGGATGAGCCGCTTGCGCTCCACCTTGCGCACGATGGGGTCCAGCTCCGTGTTCAGCGCCACGCCGCTCAGCCCCTGCGGGTTGTGCCCGAAGGCCGTGCGCGGCGATTCGCCCAGGTCGTGCAGCGTGCGGTAGACCAGGTCGATGTAGTCGCGGTGAAGCGCGGCGCCGCCGCCCTGCAACAGGTCGAGCAGGTAGGCCCGCGAGCTCTCCGGCATCTCCCAGATTGCGCCGGGCTCGACCGCGATGTCGCGCGATTCGTTCACGCCTTCCAGCACCGCCACCGGGTTGCCCGAAAGCTCTAGGATCTGGCTGAGCTGGCTGAAGGCCCGGTTCAATTCGCGCACCGGCTCCACCAGAGGCGCCAGGTCGCTGCTGCCCCACGGTTGCTTCGGCTCCCGAACGTTGGGGAACACGACGAACGGGATGAAGCCGTACGGGTTCTCCGCCGACTCGACCAGCGATTCGCCTTCCCAGCGCTCGAAGTCTCGGTCCGTCCAGTATTCCGTC
>SLAK01000099.1 GCA_007126855.1 Dehalococcoidia bacterium
CGGGGTTCAGCGCAGCGAACGTGTCCCGATGGCCTACACCTCGCTTGCCGACCGCGAAAGCGCGCGGACTGAAGCGTTCGCTGCCATTACCGGGGCAAACGCTCTCTTTTCCGACGGCGCCGAGCTGATCCGCGATGCAGCCATCAATACAGTCTACATTTGCACCGAGACGGCCGAGCACCCGTCGCTGCTAGACGAAGCGGCCGCCCGCGGCCTACACGTCTTCTGCGAAAAGCCGCTGGCGCGCACGCTGCGCGAAGTGGAAGAGATGGTTGCCGCTGTTGAGCGCGCCGGGGTCATCAACCAGGTCGGGCTCATCCTGCGTACCTCGCCGGTCTTCACCGTGATTCGCGACCTGATGGCGGATCCTGGCCTGGGCGCGTTGCTTACTGCGCACCTCCGCGACGATCAGTTTTTCCCCGTCCGTGGCCACTACAACAGCACCTGGAGGGGCGACGTCCGGCGCGCCGGCGGCGGCACGCTCATCGAGCACTCCATCCACGATGTCGACCTCTTCCGCTGGCTCTTCGGCGAGATCGCGGCGGTCCGCTGCCACACGCGTTATGTGAGCGGCCGTGAAGGCGTCGAAGATGTCGCGCTGGCCACATTCCAGCACACCGATGGGCACGTCACCACACTCAGCTCCGTCTGGCATGACATGGGCCAGCGCCGCTCGACGCGGCGCCTCGAAGTGTTCTTTGAAAGGGGCTGGTTCGCCACGGATCATGACTTCCTTGGCCCGATCGAAATCCAGCGCGGCGAAGACGAGCGCATGGTCATGCCGGTCGACGAAGTCTTCAACCACTACGCAAGCCTCCTGGACCTCGACGAAACCGAGCAGCAGCTCGCGCGGTCGGGCATGTATGCGGACTACCGGTTCCTCCAGTGTGTCAACCAGAACGAACCGGCCTTTCCGGGTTTCCGCACGGCGCTGGAGGCGCACCGGGTGGTTGATGCGTGCTACAGGAGCGCCGCCGAAAGCCGTGAGGTCCGCATTGTAGAGCCATAGCGAGAGGCTATAGCTCGACGCATTGCCTTGTTTACCCGTCGATAGCATCCGTATACAATCTGCGTCAGACCTATACCACTGGCCCCGGATACGCACCGGCCTCGCTGAAGGAGCGCGCATGACTACGCCCACCACAGACGTGTACGAACTCGGAAGCGCACCACCCCTCGGGCACGTGCCGCAGAAGATGCACGCCCAGCTCATCCGTCCCGAACGCTTCGGCGAGCCCCAGAAAGCCTTCCAGCACGAAGTCATCGACGTCCCGGAGATAGGCCCCGACGACGCTCTCGTTTATGTCATGGCGGCTGGCGTCAACTACAACAATGTCTGGGCCGGCCTCGGCATCCCCGTGAACGTCATCGGAGCCCGCCAGAAGGCCGGCGAGAAGGAAGATTTCCACATCGGCGGCTCCGATGCGTCGGGCATCGTCTATGCCGTCGGTGAGAACGTCACCAACGTGAAAGTCGGCGACGAAGTAGTCATGCACTGCGGCTCCTGGGACATCCATTCCCCCTTTGTGAAGGCCGGCAACGACCCCATGTTCGACCCCTCCTACCGCATCTGGGGCTACGAAACGAACTGGGGCTCTTTCGCGCAGTTCACGAAGGTGCAGGCCCACCAGTGCATGCCCAAAGCGCCGCATCTCACCTGGGAAGAAGCCGCCGCGCCCACGCTGGTCGGCGCCACAGCCTACCGCATGCTCTTCGGCTGGCCTCCCCACACCGTCCAGGAGGGTGACGTCGTCCTCGTCTGGGGCGGCGCAGGCGGGCTCGGCTCCATGGCCACCCAGCTCGCCAGCGGCGCAGGCGCCAGGCCGGTCGCGGTGATCTCCAACGACTCGAAGGTGGACTTCTGCAAGCGCCTCGGCGCCGTCGGGTGCATCAACCGCAAGGACTTCGACCACTGGGGCCGCCTCCCGGACTGGGAAGACAACGAAGCCATGAACACATTCACCGCCGGCGCACGTACCTTCGGCCGCGCCCTCTGGGACGTGCTCGGCGAGCGCGTGAGCCCGCGCATCGTCTTCGAACACCCCGGCGAAGACACCATCCCGACGTCGATCTTCGTCTGCGACACCGGCGGCATGGTCGTCATTTGTGCCGGCACCACGGGCTACAACGCGGACGTCGACCTGCGCTATCTCTGGATGCGCCAGAAGCGGCTCCAGGGCTCGCACTTCGCGAATGACGAGCAAGCCTACGCGTTCAACGAACTGGTGCTGCAGGAGAAGATCGACCCCTGCCTCTCGCGCGTCTTCGAATTCGACGAGACTGGCGAGTGCCACCAGCTCATGTACGAAAACCGCCATCCCGATGGCAACATGGCCATCCTCGTCGGCGCCCCCGAACCGGGCCTTCGCGAGTTCAAGGCGGGCTGAGCAGCTCCTCCACTGCTCGAAAGCTCGAGACGCCGCATAATGCGCAGCAACAAGACGGTGCTGTGCGCCAGTATGCCTGTGGAGGGAAAACCGCACCATGGCACGTGATTACGCAGCCGACATCTCCGATCCGCTCGCCGGCGAGATCGTCTCCAACGTCGGCAACTGGGTGGACAAGGAAGTCCTCCCCGTCGCCAGCCAGTACGAACACGCCGACGAATTTCCCGAGCCCCTGGTCGACGGGATGGCCGAGATGGGGCTCTTCGGCATTAAGGTCCCCGAGCAGTACGGCGGCCTCGACCTCTCCTTCGAATGCTATGCAGGCGTCTGCATAGAGCTCTCGCGCGGCTGGATGAGCCTTGCCGGCATCATCAATACCCACGTCCTCGTGGGCTACGCCATCGAGCAGTACGGCACCGAGGAACAGAAAAACCGGCTGCTGCCCCAGCTGGTGGCGCCCGATATCCGCTGCGCGCTCTCCATCACCGAGCCCGACGCCGGCTCTGACGCGCAGGCGATTAAGACCACTGCCCGGCGCGACGGCGACGACTACGTCATCAATGGCCAGAAGATGTGGGTGACCAACGGCCAGCGTGCGGGCGTCTACCTGCTGCTCACAAAAACCGACCTCGAAGCCCAGCCGAAGCACAAAGGCATCAGCGCCTTCCTGGTGGAAGCAGGGGCGCCCGGCTTCACCGTGGGAAAGAAGTTCGACAAGCTCGGCTACAAGGGCGTTGAGACCACCGAGCTCGCGCTCGATGATGCGCGCGTACCTGCAACGGCGCTCCTCGGCGGCGAGGAAGGCCGCGGCTTCCAGCACGTCATGAGCGCACTGGAAGTGGGGCGGATCAATGTTGCGGGGCGGGGTGTCGGCGTGGCCCAGGCCGCATTTGACGACGCCATCCGATACGCGCAGCAGCGCGTCGCCTTCGGCAAGCCCATTTTCGAACACCAGGCCCAGCAGATCCGCCTGGCCGAGATGGCAACCAAGATCCGCGCCGCCCGGCTCCTCACCTTCGACGCCGCCCGCAAGAAAGACGCAGGCGAACGCAGCGACCTGGACGCCGGCATGGCCAAGCTGTTCGCGACCGAGATCTGCCAGGAA
>SLAK01000407.1 GCA_007126855.1 Dehalococcoidia bacterium
ATCGCCGATGCCATGGAAACCGCCCGCGGCCACGCCCACGACGATGACCTCATTTGCATCACCGGCTCTCTTTACCTCGTCGCCGAAGCCCGCGAACTCCTCCTCGGCGAAAGCGTCACCCCCTGAACGCGCCGGGGCCAGCCTCGCGTGCTCGCCAAAGCTTGCCTATGCTCGGAAGAGCACTACGGAAGTGTTGCGTCCCGCTGGATTGGGGCGCCGGGGGAGGATTTGGCTAAAATCGCACCGGACGGCGGGCTGGTTCCCGGCAACTTCGCCCGCCGCCTTCGTGAAGGACCGCTCGCGCTCAGCCTCGAAATCACGCCGCCTAAAACTATGTTGCCCGGCGTGCTTTCGCGCCGTGCCACGCTGCTCGGCGGCGCCGTCGACGCCATCAACGTAATCCAGCGTCCCGGCAGAGTCCCCTCGCTTGACGCCTCCATCGCCCTGCTCCAGCAGGACATCGACCCTGTCTGGCATCTGGTCACCCGCGGCCGCACCCGTGACGAAATCGCCACCGACCTGGCCCGCGCCCGGGAGGCCGGCCTCCGCAATGCCCTCTGCATCCTCGGCGACCACGTCCCCGAACACCATGTCGATTCGCCCACTGTCCGCGAAGTAGTATCCATGGCGCACCAGGCGCTCCCCGGCGGCCTCATTGGCGCGACATTCAACCAGTACGCCCCGGGCCGCGAAAAAGCGCTGCTCAACCTGCGCCGCAAGTGCGAAGCCGGCGCCACCTACGTCCAGACCCAGCCCGCTTTCGATCCCGATGCCTTCGCCGAAGTCGCGCGCTGGCTCCACAGTGAACTTCCCGGTGTCGCCATCGTGCCGATGGTCATCCCCCTCCTCAGCACGAATGCAGTCGACCGCATCGAATCCCGCCTCGGCATCGAAGTGCCCGGTGAATTGCGCCGGGTTGTGGCCGCGGGCGAAGAGAGCGCCTGGGCCGGCTTTGAACGCATCGTCGGCGGCCTTATCGCCTCCGGCGAGGTCCAGGGGCTCGCCATCATGACCTTCGAAATGGACCCGCCGCAGGGCACCGCCGAGCGTATCGTCCGCGCACTTCGCCGGACCGCATAAGCCTGCATCGGCTCGCACGCGAAGCCGTCCGCCGCCAGGGTCTCTGCTACGAGGCCCCGCAGGGGCTACAATTGGAGCAATGCCTGAATCGCCGGCCGATGCCATCCTCAAGCACCACCCCGACCCCTTTGCGCAACAGCGCGCCGCAGCCGAAAAGTACCGCGAGGAGCACGGCGGCGTTGGCACCCTGCCAACCTACGCCGAGGCACGGGAGCTTTCCGTCCTCGTAGCCGCTGTACGTGCCACCTACGTCTGCATGCTCTACAGCGGCTTTGGCTATGCCGCGCTCCACGTTACCGCCGCCCTCCGCCATACCGGCCGGGTCGACGTCGTCGAATCCGACCCCCACGCAGCCGAGTTCGCTGAAAAGCTCGTCCAGCAGGAATCGCTCCAGGACCGCGTCCGCGTCCACCTCGGCGCCCACGCAAATGTCATCGGCTCGCTCAATGGGCCCTTCGACACAATCCTTCTCGATGACTGGGCCGAACGCTACCAACCGCTGTTCGAAGACCTGGTCCGGCTCACCCGCACAGGTGGCTGCATAATCGCCCAGCGGCTCACCGAGGCGCCCATCCCCCAAACCCTCGGCGAGTCTGAGAGCTTGCTCGGCGCCATGATTGGCGACCCCCGCCTGTTCACGAGTGTGCCACCTCCCTTGAGCCCCGTTATCGGAGTTCGCCGCCGCTAGTCCACCACACTGTCCCTTAAGGGCATCCGCCACGATCCCCGATGATCCCGGCATGGGACCCTGCGAATGCTGTGGGACTGGTCGGCCCGCGGGTGCCAGCCTGCGTCGGCGGAGCGCGCGCCTGGATGTGTCTGGCGCCCCCGCCCGGCGCAGTTACGTCGGCGAACACAGCCTCTGTGCGCCCTGCCTCCTCTGGCTCAGCCGGGTTGTAGGCATGGCCCGAACAGGGGATCACCAGCGCTCCTCGCTCGTCGCCGTTCCCTCACCTGGCGACCGCAAGCTCCTCTTCGCCGACCAGTGTCACGTTTGCCGCGTCTTCCTCGAAGATGAAGGCGTCCTCGCGGACCTCGATCGCTCCAGCCCCGGCGACGCCGCCTGGCCCCCGCTCCTGCTTTGCCCTGCCTGCGATGCCTGGATCGCCTCCCTGGCCTCCGACGGCCGTTCAGCACACGGGCTGGCGCGCCGCGGCATTGATGGCCCCTATGGCTCCTGGCTCTTCCCTAACCTTCGCGCCCTCACCGTGCGCATCGATGTCCTTGACCACTCCGCACGTCAGGCCATTGCCAGGGCATGCGAAACGATGGAGATCAGTGTTGGCGCGGGCTCGCCAGCTCCCGCCACCCGCATCGTCCAGTTTGTCGAAGCAGGCGCCCCCTTCGTCATCGACCCCGCGTTGTCGGGCCCCAGCGCCACCATCGCGCTTGTTGGCTCGGGCGACTACCACCACCTGCGCGCCGCACTCGACGCCGGTGCCACCGACTGGCTGACGCTCCCGCCAACGCCGCAGCAGGTTACGGCCGCGCTCACCCACATTTTGCGCCACGGTTCCAATCCGCCCTTGCTCGACCCTGCCACCGGCCTGGCCATGACTTTTGTCCCGCCATCCTCGCAGCCCGCGCTCATGGTGTTGCCTGCCGCTCACCAGGATCGCTTCGAGCTCGCCTGGCTGCTCAAGCGCCTGTGCCGCGGCTATGACGAACTCTCCATGCTCCCGTCGGGCCAGATCGTTGTCGTTCCGCGCGCCCCGCAATCCGCACTCGAGGCCGTCGCGGCCCGCCTGCAGCGCGTCCTCCATGGCCGCTGCAGCATCGAACCGGTGAATCTCGCTGCTATGCCCGTCGGTGCATCCAGGCAACGTCTCGATGTTGTCGGGTAGCCACATCAGGGAAATTCCCGACTGCTCATTGGCCCACTGGCACCGCACACTGTCCCTGTCATGGCGCGCATGCGCCGGCAGGAGGCGGTCATGTACCTCATACGTTCGCTCCCTGAGCCGCCGATGATCCTCGTGGAGATGGGCGCCACCGTCCCCACTGAAGAAGCGCTCCGGGCCATCTCCCAGGCTGCCGCGCTCGCTTCCGCGGGGGGCGTCTATGGCGCCGTCTGCGACATCCGCGATGTCGAACAGGCCCCCGATGCCCTGCTCCCCGTCGCCGCCGCACTCGCCACCGCGGTCACGCCGCCCCGCCGTCTCGCACTCGTCACCACCGCAAACCAGCTCGGCCTCATGCGTCGCCTGACGCGTGTTGCCGGCATCACCACCGCAACGGCCTTCTTCGAAGACGAGACGCAGGCCCGTGAGTGGCTCCTGCGCGCCACCCGCCAGGTCATCTCGCCAACCGCATTGCTCCATGCTGAAGAGGCTCGCACTACCCGCGAAACGCAACAGCGCCGCGCCGCGCGGCTCGCGACCCGCGTCTCCGCCGCTTGAAGGTGCCAC
>SLAK01000253.1 GCA_007126855.1 Dehalococcoidia bacterium
CCTGCCTGGACCGCGGCATCAAGATCGTCACCAACGCCGGCGGGCTCAACCCCGCCGCCCTGGCAGCGCGCATGCGTGAGCTCGCCGACCGCCTGGGCCTGCAGGCCAACATCGCCCACATCGAGGGCGACGATGTGCTCGACCGGCTGCCCGACTTCCAGAAGGCCGGCCACCCGCTGAACCACCTGGACACCGGCGAGCCGCTCTCGTCCATCGACGCCGAACCCGTCGCCGCCAACGCCTATCTCGGCGGCTGGGGCATCGTCGAAGCGCTCGACGGCGGTGCTGACGTCGTCATCTGCCCGCGCGTCACCGATGCCTCGCTCGTCGTCGGCCCTGCCGCATACGAATTCGGCTGGCAGCGCGACGCATGGGACCCGCTCGCGAGTGCTGTCGTCGCCGGCCACATCATCGAGTGCGGCGCCCAGACCACCGGCGGCAACTATGCCTTTTTCCCGGAAGTCCCCGGCCTCGAAAATCCCGGCTTTCCCATCGCCGAGATGCATCCCGATGGCTCCGCCGTGATCACCAAGCACCCCGGCACCGGCGGCCTGGTCTCCGTGGGCACCGTCACTGCCCAGCTCCTCTACGAGATCGGCAGTGAGAACTACCTCAACCCCGACGTCGTCTCCCGCTTCGACACCATCCGCCTGGAGCAGGAAGGCCCCGACCGCGTCCGCGTGTCCGGCGTCCGCGGAGAGCCTGCCCCGCCCACGACCAAGGTCTGCATCAACTACGTCGGCGGCTACCGCAACTCCACCACCTTCATCCTCACCGGGCTCGACATCGAGGAGAAGGCGGCGCTGGCCGAACGCTCGCTGTTCTCCCGCCTGGGCGGCAAAGACCAGTTTGAAGACGTCACGGTCCAGCTCATCCGCAGCGACCGCGAAGACCCGCCGACGAACGAGCTCGCCAGTGCCACACTCCGCGTAACCGTGAAGGACCGCGATGCCCGCAAGGTAGGCCGCGCTTTCTCCAATGCCGCCGTCGAGCTTGGCCTCGCCAACTATCCCGGCTTCTATGGCGGCGGGCCGCCTTCCGGCGAAGACGCCTACGGCGTCTACTGGCCCGCCCTCGTCCCGGCCGATCTGGTCGACGAAGTCGTCGTCACCCACGATGGCCGCCGCGTCCCTGTCCCGCACGTCGTGCCCGAAACGCCCGCAGCTCCCGTCCAGGCCGCCCGGCCTGACCTGCCCCCGTCCCCGTCAGGCGAGACGGTCCGTGTGCCGCTCGGGACCATCTTCGGCGCCCGCTCCGGCGACAAGGGCGGCAATGCCAACGTCGGCGTCTGGGCCCGTAGCGACGCCGCCTACGCCTGGCTCGAGTCCTACCTCACGGTCGAGCGGCTGAAGGAGCTCATCAGCGAGGCCCGCGACCTCAAGGTCGAGCGTTACCCGCTGCCCAACCTTCGCGCCATCAACTTCGTCATCGTGGGGCTGCTCGGGCAGGGTGTCGCCGCCTCCACGCGTATGGACCCCCAGGCCAAGAGCCTGGGCGAATACCTGCGCGCGAAGCACGTCGACCTCCCGCGCGAACTCCTCGCCGATAGGCCGGAGCCTACCGCCCAACGCGCGGGCGCCTGAGCACCCGCCTCAGTCGTCCGTCGCGACCCCGGCCGCGCGCGAGAGGATCCGCAGCATCACTTCGTCGGCGCCCCCGCCGATGGAGTTGAGCCGCGCGTCCCGGAAGTAGCGGCTGGTCCACATCTCGGCCATGTAGCCCATGCCGCCGTGGTACTGCAGGCAGGTGTCGGCCACCTTGCGCGCCAGCCGGCTCGAATTCAGCTTTCCGATCGTCGCCAGGTAGGTTGCGTCCTCGCCGCGCACGACCATCTCCGCGCAGGCGTAGTTAAAGTGCTTTTGCATCTCGACCGCCGCAATCAGCTCTGCCAGCGCAAACTGAATGGACTGGTTCGCCGCCAGTGGCGCCCCGAAGGCATGCCGCTCCTTCACGTAGGAGATGGTCCGCTCGATGGCCTTCTCCATCCCGCCGACCGACATGTAGCTGGCGATCAGCCGCTCCTTCTGGAACTGCTGCATCTGGAGCTGGAAGCCGCGCCCCTCCGGCCCGATCCGGTTCGTCACCGGCACGCGCACGTCCTCGAACGACAGCTCGCCCGTGTCCGAGCTCCAGTTGCCCAGCTTCTCCAGCTTCCGGCTCACCCGAAAGCCCGCCCGGTCCGTCGGCACGACGATCAGCGACATCCCGCGGTAGCCGCCCTCTTCTGACGTCCGCGCCAGCAACGCCAGGAAGTCCGCCTGCGTGCTGTTCGTGATGAAGATCTTGGAGCCGTTGATCACGTAGTCGTCGCCGTCACGCCGCGCGGTGGTCTTCAGCCCGGCCACGTCCGATCCCGCATCCGGCTCCGTCACCGCGATCGACGCCACGTAGTCGCCCCGGATCGCGGGCTCCAGGTACTGCTTTTTCAGCTCCGGTGACCCGTGCTGCGCCAGCGCCGGCGTCGCCATGTCCGTCTGCACCGAGATGCCCATCGCCGGGCCCGCCGCATCGCAGCGCCCCAGCTCTTCGCCCAGCACCACCGTGAACAGGTGGTCCACCCCGCCGCCGCCGTACTCCGGCTCGTACTCCAGCCCCAGGAAGCCGAGGTCGCCCATCTTCTTGAACACCTCGTGGGCCGGGAAGATCCCCGCCTCTTCCCACTCGTCGACGTGGGGATTCAGCTCCTTCTCCACGAACTGCCGAACCGACTGCCGGAAAAGCTCGTGCTCTTCGCTAAACTGCACCATCACCAGCTCCTTGTTCTCGTTCCCCGCCACAGCATGCCACGCGCCAGCCTAACTTGCCCGCAGCCCGCTTCGACCTCCACGATGGCTGCATCCAGCGCCGTTGCTGCTATAGTGCCCCCGATGCGCGCCGCCACCTGGACCGACGACAACAGGCTGACACTCAGCGATCTACCCGCGCCCGAACGTGGCCCCGCTGAGACGCTCGTCCGTGTCGAGGCCTGTGGCATTTGTGGCTCCGACCTGCACCTCTACCGCGGCGAGCTCAAGCCCTTCCCCGGCTCAGCTCCAGGACACGAGATTGCTGGCACCGTCGTCGAAAGCTCTACTTTCGAGCCCGGCACGCTGGTCGCGATCGAACCCACGCTGGGCTGTGGCGGCTGCGGCCAGTGCCGCGGCGGCGCCCCGCACCGCTGCGACTCGCTCCGGCTGATGGGCATGACCGCTCCCGGTGGGCTCCAGGAACTGGTCGCCGCGCCGGATACGCACATCTACCCGGTGCCTGGCGGCGTCGATGCCACCGTGGCGTCCCTCGCCGAGCCGCTCGCAGTCGCCGTTCGCGGCATCAACATGGCCGAACTCAAGCTCGGCTCCTGCGTGCTGGTCCTTGGCGCAGGCACCATCGGCCTGCTCTCCGTCCTGCTCGCGAAACGTGTGGCAGCCGAGGTGGCGATTACCGCGCGCTACCCGCACCAGGCTGAGATTGCCCGCGCTTTCGGCGCCACGCAGGTCCTCGAACCCGGCTCCAAAGACCTTCGCGCCTGGGCGAAGGAAGCCCGCCCCGATGTCGTCATCGAAACAGTCGGCGGCCACGCGGACACACTCGCCGAAGCTGTCTACAACGTCCGCCCCGGCGGCATCGTCGTCGTGCTCGGCGTCTTTTCCTCCCGCCCGCAAATCCCGGCGTTCCGCCTGGTCAACGAAGAGGTCCAGCTCCGCGGTGCCGTCATGTACGGCCGCTCCGGCGAAGGCTCCGAGTTCGGCGCCGCAGTAACCCTCCTGCCGGAACTGCAGGACCAGCTCCGCGCCATCCTCTCCACGCCCTTCCCCCTCGAACAGGCCAACGACGCCTTCCAAACAGCACTGGACAAGACGAGCGGCTCCCTCAAAGTCACCGTCTCCCCGTAATCCGCTGTAGCCGCGCCCCCCGGTGGGCGCGGGGTATGCGGCTGACTCGCCCGGTGCGGCCAGCGCCGGCGCCCCGTAAAATCCCACCCGTACCTCACGCAGAAAGAGAGCACGATGCGAGAAGCATGGATCATCGATGCTGCGCGCTCCCCGCGCGGCCGCGGCAAGCCCGGCAAGGGCGCCATGACCCACCTCCACCCCCAGCGATGCCTGGCACAGGTCCTCAACGGCCTCAAGGATAAGTCCGGCCTCGACCCCGCCGATGTCGAAGACGTCGTCATGGGCTGCGGCTCCGGCAACGGCGACCACGCCCACGACATCGCGCGCATGTCGGTGCTCGACGCGGGCTGGCCGATGTCCGTCAGCGGTGTGACGCTCCATCGCTTCTGCGGCAGCGGTCAGCAGAGTGTCAACTTCGCCGCCATGGGCGTCATGTCTGGCCAGCAGGAGTGCGTCGTTGCAGGCGGCGTCGAATTCATGTCGCGCCCCGCCCCGCTGCACGCCAAGGGCTTCACCGCCAACAACGAGCACCTCTTCGCCCGGTACCCCATGGTGCCGCAGGGCATCTCCGCCGACCTCATTGCCACCGTCGAGGGCTTCTCCCGCGAAGACTGCGACCGCCTGGCTGTCTCCAGCCAGCAGCGCGCCGCCGAGGCTATCGCCGAAGGCCGCTTCAAGGACGCCCTGGTGCCCATACACAACGACGACGGCACCCTCGCGCTCGACCGCGACGAGCACCCGCGCCCCGGCACCACCATCGAAGACCTGTCCGGCCTGCAGCCCTCCTTTGAACAGATGGGCCAGACCATCCAGGAAGGTTACGACGAGACCTTCGACGACATGTGCAAGCGCGTGTACCCCGACATCGACAAGGTCAACCACGTCCACCACGCGGGCAATTCCTCCGGGGTCGTCGACGGCGCCTCGGCCATGCTTGTCACCTCGCCGGAATTCGCGCAGTCCCGCGGCTTCAAGCCCCGCGCCCGCATCGTCGCTGCCGCGACTGCCGGCACCGAGCCGGTGATCATGCTTACCGCCCCGGCGCCGGCCGCGAAGAACGTCCTCAAGAAAGCTGGCATGTCGAAGTCCGACATCGACCTCTGGGAGGTCAACGAAGCCTTCGCCTCGGTCGTCCTCAAGTTCGTGCGCGAACTCGACGTCGACCACGACGTGCTGAACGTGAACGGCGGCGCGATGGCGCTCGGGCACCCCATCGGCGCGACCGGGGCGATGCTCATCCAGACGGCGCTCGACGAACTCGAGCGGCGCGACCAGTCGACCGCCCTCATCGCCATGTGCACCGGCGGCGGCATGGGCACCGCCTCCATCATCGAGCGTATCTAAGCGGATTCACCGTGCCCGGCCCAACCACGGGCCGGGTACGCGCCGTTCCAGCTGCCCCGTCACACACCGATGTCGAACGGCTCATCCGGGAACTTCCCGGCGAGCAGGTCCGGCAGGTGCCGCGCAAGGTTGCGCGGCACGAACCAGTCTTTTGACATGGCCAGCTCCTCCGCCTCCCACCAGCGGTGCTCGGCCATGAACGAAAACTCGTAGGCCTCCATGTTGTCCGTCACCACGTCGAAACGCGCGCAGCGGGCGACGTAGTAGCGCTCTTGCTGCTCGATCAGCCGGCCCTGGTATTCGAACGCGTGCGTCCGATGCCACACGCATGGACCGACCTCGACCTCCCGCAACCCCGTCTCTTCCCAGATTTCCCGCCGCGCCGCTTCGATGTGGCTTTCGCCCGGATTGAGGCCGCCGCCCGGTGGAAACCAGATAGGCCGCCGCGCTTTCGCAGCCTCCGCCGCGATGCGGAACAGCAGCAACCGGTCCCGATCGTCGAAAAGCAGGACGCGCGCCGCCGGCCGCGGGATCGGGACTGAGTCCATGGGCTGAGTGTCGAAGTTCCCGGCGCGGATGTCGAGCAGCGCGCTCACCAGCCTGTCGGAGTGGACGAATGGGCGCCGCCGTTGGTGCGAAGGTCCCTTGGCTAGGTCGCCCGGCCGGCAGATGCTGGAAGAAAGGCACATGCGCCCATGTGCCGGGGCAGGCTATGACGAAACGAACGAAGCGCCGCAAGAAGCAGCGCGCGCACTGGCCATGGATCGCTGGCGCGGGTGGCGGCGTGCTGGCGCTGCTCGTAGCGGTCTTCGCCCTGCAGCTCAACGGCTCCGGCGATAGTCCGCCGGTTGAATCGCCGCTTGCCGCGCTGGCCTCTGAGCGCGAAGCACTCGAAGCCGAGATGCTGCGTGGCCCCACCTGAGGGTGCTGCGACGAATACGCCGACTACCTGGCGGCCCACGGCGTGACCGTGCGCGAAGAAATCCTTGAAGGCGTCGAGCTGAACGAGTTCAAAAGCGGACTCGGACTTACGCCTGACTTCTTCAGTTGCCACACCACGATCATCGATGGCTACTTTGTCGAGGGACACGTCCCGGCCGACGTCCTTGCCCGGCTCCTCCAGGAGCGTCCCGACATCGATGGCATCAGCCTCCCCGGCATGCCGGCCGGGTCGCCTGGCATGGGCGGCGCCAAAGATGGGACGTGGCTCATCTATAGCCTTACCGGCGGCGTGGTCGCGGAATACGAACAGTACTGATGCGCTCCCGGGCTCCGTGGCTGCTCATCCCATCGGCTGGCGTGTCCGCGTTTCTGCTGGCGCTCATCCTCGCGTGGCCCGGCCAGGCTTCGGAGCATGGCGTACCCGGAACCGGCCTGCTCGACGCTGGCAACACCTCCGTCGAAGCCCGGATGGTTCACTCCCGCTTCTGTGCCTGCTGCACCGACTATGCCGCCTATCTCCGCTCCCACGGCGTCACCGTCCACCAGGTGACCCTGGAAGACATGCGCGAGCTCAAGCGTGGGCTCGGCATCACCCGCGAGCTCGAAAGTTGCCACACGGTCTTCATCGAAGGCTACTTCGTCGAAGGCCACGTGCCGGTTGAAGCGATCGCGATGCTGCTGGAACAGCGGCCACACTTCAACGGCATCGCCCTCCCCGGCATGCCTCCCGGTTCGCCGGGCATGGATGGCATCCAGCACGAACCCTTCGTTGTCTACGGCGTCGCCGGCGACCTGGTCGCCGAATTCGCTACCGTGCCCCCGTTGCGTGCACAGGCCCGCTCAGGCGAAGACGCCCCTCTCGCGCTCGAAGACGCTGTCTGCGGCCTGGACTGACTCGGCCCGGAGCACTGCAAGATGAGCCGCCCGGGAACACAGCCTACACTTGGACAGGAGCACGCCCGGCGATTTGGCCGCCTGGAGGATAAGTGGACTGGGGCGACACCGGCATCATTACCGTGCTGGCCGTGGTCTTCGCAGTGGCTGTTGGCGCCGCATGGATCCGCGAACGGCGGCAATGGCGACATCTGTACGAAGTCCCGCCGGAGCGCTCCGGGCAGGCGTCGTTGCTGTATAACATCCTGCTGCGCGACGGCATCCGGGCGAAGTACAAGTTTTCCAGCGCCGCCCCGATGATGGGCGCAGGCCGCACCGAGACCGGCGAGCGCGCCATCGTCCTGGTGCACCGCGACGACCTGGAGCAGGCTCAGGAGATCTCGGCCGAACTGCGGGAAGCAGGCCGTATCGGCTGAGGTCGGTTCTTGCGCCAGGCGCTGCGCGCAACATCAACAGATCGGCTGGTTGGTGGTTCTGGTCTTGGCGGCATCGAGACGATGCCCAGCGCGTCGGAGAGCGCTCATCGGAAACCCTCGCACGCGGCTGCACAGCGTGTCCGTCACGACGTAAAAGCGTGGCCCAACCGGGTCTCACCACAGAGATGTGCAGGCCAGCCCAGAAGGCGTACTATGTGGCCCACGCAAGTCCGACGCGTGGGAGCGAGGATGGACCGTCGGCAGAGAACGACGCCAATCGATCATCGGAATGCGAAATCCGTGCGTGTTGCCCAAAAGCCGACTGCGATCCGCGGTCAAGACGATCGGGTGCACCGTCGTCGCCTTGCTCAGCTACCATTCTTGCCACTCTACGCGCCTGACTCACGCGCCACCGCTGGCGCTCTGCTCGAGCTTCAGCGTGCCTACGGTAACCAGCGGGTCCAGCGCATGCTGGCGGGAAAGCCCAGGAGCGATTCGCTTGCTTTCGCATCCAGGAACGCGGTCGTTCAGCGCAACGGTGCATTGTACGAGCCGCGGTTCGGCCGGCAGGCCCCCTCAGCCTTCGAAAGGCAGCGAAATGCATGCCGCAACCGGCTGAATTGGAGCGATGGCGGCCACTGGATCGGGAGCGGCCCCGAGCCTGACTGTTTCGGGAAGGGGGAGACCTTTAAGAGGACGAGCACGGTTACCGCCCATTGGCCTGATGAGGAATCAGTAATCGAGCTGCGAGACGGCTTGAACCAATCTCGGAACCGGCTCGGCTATGTGCTCGGGGCGCTTACGACTGTCATAACCGCTGGAGCCAGCGCACCACTGTGGGTTGCCCTGGTTGCGGGCTTTGGTTCCGCAGTCGGCGCGAACAACCTGCCGAGCTTCCTGGACAAGGTGCGTTCGGGCGATACGGTCACGGTCCAGATGGACGTCGAGGGTGTGCGTTCTCCTCACCCCTGGGGGCGAAGCCAAGTCAGCCTTCGCACGACCATTACCCTTAAGGATCGTGAAGGCCAGTTGAAATGGCGAACGAGCTATGGAGAGACATACACAGAAAGGCGATTGGGACGGCAACAGTTCGATCGCCTGTTTGGCTCGTTCAATCAGTGATTCACGCGGCGTCCCTGCGCGTCTACTTCCCGACCCCGCTCGGCAAGCGCCTTCTCGACTTCTCCCACAGGTCCAGCACGTTCGGGAGATCCAGCTTGATTATGAACATGACTCTCGTGGCCGGGAGCTTGTCGGGACTCAGGGGTGTGCGGTCGGCGCCCTCGCCAACGAAATTGATCGGCGGTTCACTCATCGGACCCTCGATCTTCCCGACGAGCGTCAGCGATTTGAGCCAGGGAGGCGAGTAAGCCAATGCCCCCTCCATCTGCGGCGTCTTCCCGGGTGCGATCTTCTTCATGCCCGCCGCTGCCGTGAATGTCCCCGCGATACGGCTTTTCAACTCGCACTTCGCTTCGATCGCGCCCGTGGTCTCGTCGCCCTTCTTCTTATCGGGGCTTCCCTTCTTGTGTTCGGGGCCGCCCTTCACTGTGCATGAGAAACGTCGAAGTTTGAGGGCTGGGGCAACATAGAACACGAGCGTGCCGTCCGACTTTGCGCCGCCGTAGGAGGTCACGGAGAAGACCTGCCGCTTGTCGCCCACCCCGAGCAGGACCATCCCCTTTGCCTGTCCTTCGCCCGCGCCGCTATCCAGGTACTCGCCCGCAACGCCGAGCGAAATCCCGGGTACCTTTGCCAGGGCATCCGACTTCACCTCCAGCTTGAGCCGGTCCGAGACATCGAGCCCCGCCTTGCCGGTGAGCGATAGCGACTTGAAGGACACTTTGGCCTTGGCTTCGCGCTTGTCAGGGTCGCCGCGCTGCACTGTGAGGACGTCGGTTCGCTGCACGACTGGACCAGCCGCCTGCGGCTGCTCGACCATCCGTGCGGTCCGGTCAGGAGCGCGCGCGATGTTCTGCATCGATGCCCCGGCGGCCATCCGGGCCACGGCGCCATTCCCTGCCAGTCGCTGGAGTGCAAGGGCATGTTGCGGGGCAAGCGGCCGTTCGCCAGCGAGGCCCGGCCCGATCTCGTGTGGCAGCAATGCTTTCGCATCGGGTTGCGCTGACGTGCTTCGCGCCCGCCCATGCTTCAGCGCCACCTTCTCGTCGCGAGCCGGCTGGCTGAGACCTGACGGCGCCCGGTGCCTGCGCAGCCGCAGCGTGCCCATGCCCAACCTCCCTGGGGTGGGCGAAGTATACACGCTTCGCCGCGGCGCAACTCCGCTCATGATGGGTTATGGTAGCTTCCGCAAATGGACGTCCACGCATGCGCTATCGTCCGCGAACTGCTCCACATCGAAGTGGCGAGGCTGCGCGCCGCCGGGGTGCCGGCCGGTGAGGATAGCTACCGCGGCCTCTATGTCAGCGATGACGAGGTCGACCGCATCCTTCACCAAGGTTCGATGGCGTCCCCGGAAGCGCCGCTCGCCGCTCGCCGCG
This sequence comes from Dehalococcoidia bacterium, assembly GCA_007126855.1. Classification (GTDB taxonomy): domain Bacteria; phylum Chloroflexota; class Dehalococcoidia; order Tepidiformales; family Tepidiformaceae; genus SLAK01. The sequence goes on from SLAK01000253.1 coordinate 9,970, forward strand.
CAGCCGCGCTCGATGCCGTCAGCAAGCTCGCCGCAGATCGCGAAACGCCACTGGGTCAGCTCGTCGCGCTGCTCGGACTCGGCGACTTCGAGGCCGGCTGCATCGTACTCGCACATGCGTCGGAGATCGATGGCGGCATCGAGCGGCTGATCTCCTGGGCGCAGGACGATGTGACACGCCGGCGGCCGCGCGTCGACCTGGCCCTGCGCTTGCTGGGCTGGCCCGGCGAAGAAGCGCGGCATCGCGAGGCCTTTGCGCCGGATCGCCCCCTGCTGCGCTATCGCGCGATCGTGCTGCTCGACGAACCGGGCCAGCCGGCGACCCCGCTCATGGCGCAGCAGATCGCGCTCGACCGCCGTGTCGCAGCCTTCCTGGCCGGTTCCAACGTTTCCGATGAGCGCCTCTCGCCACATATGCATGTGTGGGATGGCGACTCCGCGCCCGGCGGCACAGGGGAATGGGCCTCGCTGGTGGTGTCCCTTCGCCAGGCGGATCCGCGCCCGGTCATCGCCCTGCATGGCGCCGACGTCGCTCGCCTGCGTGATGCCGCACGGCAGGCAGCAGGCGCCGCCGGGGCTGCGCTGGTCGATGTCGACCTCCCGCCTCTTGTCGAAGAACTCGGACTGCGCGAAGCCCTCCGGCTTGCCGACCGCGAGGCCGGCATCCGGCAGGCCGCCGTGCTCTACCGTGGCGCTGGAAGCCTCGCCCCGGGCGACCGCAGTGCGCTTCCGGCCCTGGTCATGGACGACGCCCGCCTCGCCCCGCTCAGCATCGTCGGGGCGCACGAGCCCCTCCACTGGCCGGGCCCCGAAATCCCGGTGCCCGCACCGGGCTTCGAAGAGCGCCGGCGTCTCTGGCAGGCAGCCCTGGGCGATTCAGCGCCTCCGGTCGAGGTCATCGACCAGCTCAGCTCGCGTTTCCGCCTGGACACCCAGACGATCGCGGACGCAGCGCGGCGGGCGAAAGGCATGGCCCGGGCTCGCGACCCGGCATCGCCCCGGCTCCGGCCGGAGGATCTCTTTGCCGCCGCCCGCGCCCAATCGGCCCCCATCGTCGGAGAAATGGCCAGCCGGGTTGAGCTTCGCCACGGCTGGGACGACCTGGTGCTCCCCGACGAAACGCTCACCGTGCTCCACGAACTCGCGATGTTTGTCGAACACCGCCAGCTCGTCTATGAAACGTGGGGCTTCGGACGAAAGCTTGCCAACGGCAACGGCATTATCACCCTGTTCGCTGGCGATTCCGGCACCGGCAAGACGCTCGCGGCGTCGGTGCTGGCTTCCCACCTCCAGCTCGACCTCTACCGCATCGACCTCTCCGGCGTGGTCAGCAAATACATCGGCGAGACCGAGAAGAACCTGCAATCGGTGTTCGAGCAGGCCTCCCGCTCCAATGCGATCCTGTTCTTCGACGAAGCAGACGCGCTCTTCGGCAAGCGTTCCGAAGTCCGCGATGCCCATGACCGCTATGCGAACGTCGAGGTCGCCTATCTCCTCCAGCGCATGGAGGAATACGAGGGCGTCGCCATCCTGGCCACGAACCTGCGGTCGAACATCGACGAAGCGTTCACGCGGCGCATGCACTTCGTGGTTGACTTCCCCTTCCCCGATGAGCGCCTGCGGGAGCGCCTCTGGCACACCTTGATCCCGCCCGAAGCGCCTCGCCAGGACGACATCGACTTCGAGTTCCTGGCGCGCAACTTCCGCCTCACCGGCGGGAATATCCGCAACATCGTGCTTGCCGCAGCCTTTCTTGCGGCGAATGATGGCGCCAGCCTGGCGATGCGCCACATCATCCACGCCACCCGGCGTGAGTACCAGAAGCTTGGGCGCATGGTTACCCCGGCCGATTTCGGCACCTACCTCCAGGAGGGCGGCGCCGCCGGTGGGGATGGCAATTCACGCTGACCGGGCTATGATGGCCGCCATGCAGAGCAGCGAATAACTGAGGGGGAAGGTATTCATGGCCACTCACGATACCGAGCTTCTTTCCGCACGGTCGCCGGCACGGCGGCGGGCCCGCGAAGGCGGCCCGGCCCCGGCTGGTCCGGCACAGCACCCGCTGCTGCGCCTGCAGCGGCAGGCCGGCAACGCTGTGGTGAGCCGCCTCGTCCAGGACGGCGCCGTCCAGCGCCAGGAGCTCGACGAAGAGGAACTGCAAATGTCCCGCGACCCGGCCGCGCCCACGGTGGGCCCGGAAGGTGGATCGCTGAGCCCCTCCGTCGAGACGCGCATCAATGCCGCGCGGGCTGGCGGTTCGGGCCTGAACCAGGCCACGCGCTCGCACATGGAGGCCGCCTTCGGCACGTCGTTCGCCGACGTGCGCGTGCACCACGACGGCGAATCCGACGCGCTGGCGCGTTCGATGACTGCCCGGGCCTTCACCACCGGCAGCGATGTCTTCCTGCGCCGGGACGCGAACCCTGGCGATACCCGCCTCATTGCGCACGAGCTTACCCACGTGGTGCAGCAGCGCTCGATGGGCGGCGGCGAGATGACCGTCCGCCCCGCGGGCGATATCTATGAGCAACAGGCCGATGCTGTCGCCGGCGAAATCGCGCGCTCCACCTGCGCCGAGGAAGCGGACCAAGCCTAGCGCCTATCGAGTGAGGGCAACGTGTTCAACGAGGTCGGCGAGTCGCTCCGGGCCCTGCTCGAAGCCGATGTGCCTGTCAACAGCAATGAGGTCGACATCTCCTTCGACCGGCCCACGCG
>SLAK01000046.1 GCA_007126855.1 Dehalococcoidia bacterium
CATCGCTCACATAGTCGACAATAGACCGGTCGGTCTCGTGCCCAACGCCTGTCACAACGGGTACCGGGAATGCGAACACCGCGCGCGCCACGGCCTCGTCGTTGAATGCGGCCAGGTCTTCAGCGCTTCCACCGCCGCGGGCCAGGATGAGCACCTCCAGGTCCGGCTCTTCGGCGATGCGGTCCATTGCCCGCACGATGCTGGCCGGCGCCTGGTCGCCCTGCACCAGCGTCGGCGATAGCACCAGCTCTGCCAGCGGCCACCGGTTCGATAGCACGTTCTGGATGTCTTGCAACGCAGCGCCCGTCGGCGAGGTCACGACGCCGATCTTCCGCGGGAAAGCCGGCAGCGGCCGCTTCCGGTCAACGTCGAACAGCCCTTCGCGGTCCAGCCGCTCCCTCAGCTCCTCGAATTGCGCCGCCATGATGCCGACGCCTTCGGGCCGCACGAAGTCGCAGATGAACTGCAATTCGCCGCGCGGCTCGTACACCGAAACGCGCCCGTGCACGAAAATGCGGTCGCCATTCGTGAATTCGACTCCGCGGTCATCTCCGCGGAACAGCACCATCCGCAACCCGGCCTGGTCGTCACGCAGCGTGAAGTACTGGTGACCGGCCTTCGAACGCATGTGGTTCGACACTTCCCCGACCGCCCAGACGTCCGAGAAAGCCTCGCTCGCTTCCAGCCAGTCTCGGATGAAGCGCACCAGCGTGCCGATGGGCACCAGTTCCACGGCTAGTTCACTCGTTCGATGTATTGCCCGGAGTCGGTATTCACCCGGATCACCGTTCCCGCCTCGACAAACAGCGGCACCTGCACCACCAGGCCGGTCTCCAGCGTTGCCGGCTTGCTGCCTCCCTGTGCCGTATCGCCTTTGAAACCGGGGTCGGTCTCCGCCACCGCCAGCTCCACCGTCACCGGCAGCTCAACGCCGATAACTTCGTCACCGTACAGGATGACCTCGCAAACGTCGTTCTCCTTCAGGTACTTGTCGGCGTCGCCCACGGTGCTCACCGGCACCGGGATCTGGTCAAAAGTTTCCGTGTTCATGAAGGTGAAGAACTGGTCGTCGCGGTACAGGAACTGCATCGGCCGGCGCTCCACTCGCGCCCGGTTGAACTTCGTTCCGGCCTGGAAGGTCTGCTCGGTAATGGCCCCGGTGCGTACGTCGCGGAACTTGATCCGCACCTGCGCCGAGCCGCGGCCCATCTTGATGTGGCTGTATTCCATGACCGACAGCAACTTGCCGTCCTGTTCGATTGTCGCGCCTTTCTTCAAGTCTCCCGTCGATATCACGGTTTTGCTCCTCTCACGCTCAACTTGGGGGCGTGGCTCAGGACACGGGCGCGCCCTTGCTCCAAAACCACAATGTCCTCAATCCGGACACCACCGCGCCCGGGCAGATAGATGCCGGGCTCGATCGTAAACACCATTCCGTCCTCGAGGGTATCCTGCGAACTCTTTCCGAGATACGGCGCCTCGTGCACGTCCAGCCCCACACCGTGCCCCAGCCCGTGCCCGAAATACTCGTCGTAGCCGTAGGAATCGATGACGTCTGCTGCCAGCGCGTGTGCATCTTTGCCGCTCATTCCCGCTTCCACGCGCTCGATCGCCGTCTGCTGTGCCTCGAAGACTATCTCGTAGATGGACTTGAACTCCTCCGGGAACGGCCCCGCCGAGATGGTCCGGGTGAGGTCGCTGCAATAGCCGCGCAACCGCGCACCCATGTCGATAACGATTGTGCGCCCCTTCCCCACCGGCACGTCCCGTGGGCTGGCATGGGGGCGCGCCGCCGCATCGCCCGAAGCCGCGATTGTGCCGAAGGCGATGCCCTCGCCCCCTTCCTCCAGCACTGCCTGCTGCACGGCCCGCGCCAGCTCGATCTCCGTCATCGCCGCATCGATATTCGCCGCAACCCGTTCCAAGGCGCGGTCGCCAATGTCGATGGCGCCTTGCAGCGTGGCAAGCTCCTCCACGTCCTTCACCGCCCGCAGCTCTTCGACGATCCCCGGCGCCGGCACGAGCTGCGGCGCTTCCTCCGCCGGCATCTCCGCGATGCTGTCCCACAGCCGCGTATAGAGCCCCAGCGTGGTGTCCGCGCGCGAAAGCCCCACGCGCTTGCCCCCCAGGCCAAGTTCCGCACACAGCTTCGGCCACCAGTCGCCGATCGCGCCCTCAGTCTTGTGGACGCGCAGGCCCCTGGGGACGCATTCCTGCTCCGCCTGCTCCGTGTAGCGGAAGTCGGCCACGATAACCGCGTCCGTGGCCGTGATGAACACATAGCCGGTCGAGCCGCTGAAGCCCGACAGGTAGCGACGGTTTGCCGAATGCGTCCCGAAGATGTCGTCGACCGCACAGCCAACGAAGAAAGCGTCAAGTTCCGCTTCCTCCATCGAGGCGCGCAACCGGTCGAGTCGATCGGTCATCCTGTGTCTCGCTGGTTGCTCACTGCCCGGTTGGCCGGGCCAGGTAATCGAGCAAGAGATGTGTTGCCGTAGTGTATCCGGCGCGTCCGAGCCCGGTCACCTGGCCGACACACACCGCGGCGATTAGCGACCGGTGGCGGAACTCCTCCCGCGCGTGGGTGTTCGAGATGTGCACTTCGACGCACGGCAACGCGATCGATTCCAGCGCATCCCGCAGCGCGACGGAGGTATGTGTCCAGGCCCCGGCGTTGACGATCACGCCGCTCGCCAGCTTCCGGTGTTCCTGCAGAAAGTCGATAACCGCGCCCTCGTTGTTGCTCTGGAAGCACAGCACGCTCCCACCGCGCTCGTTTACCGCCGCCGCCACGTCCGCCTCGATGTCCAGCAACGTGGTGCGGCCATACACCGCGGGGTTGCGTTCGCCCAGCATGTTCAGGTTCGGCCCGTGGACCAGGAGGATGGTGGGGGGTGCTGTCATGAACGAGCCCTGGCCTTGCGGCCCTTTTGCAGGATCTCGTCGGCCACTTTGGCGAAGGCATCATCCGTGAGCAAGGCCTGCCTGGCCTGGCTGACGTGCGTGTATACCTGTGTCGTCGTTGGCGAGCTGTGCCCGAGCAACTCCTGGACCACGCGCAACTCCGCCCCGCCGTCCAGCAAGTGCGTCGCAAACGAATGCCGGAGCAGGTGGGGGTGCACGTCCGCCGGGATGGCTGCTGCGAGCGCGTGCTTCTTGACGAGCATCTGGACCGATCGCGCTGTCAGCCGCCCGCCTGAGCGGTTCAGCCAGAGCGCGGTGACGGCGCCCTTCGCCAGCTCCGGCCGGCCCTCTTCCAGGTAGCGCTCCAGTGCGGCCATGGCAGGCTCGCCGAACAGCACCAGTCGTTCCTTTGCACCCTTGCCCCGCACGATGGCCGCGCCCTGGCTGCAGTCCACATCACCGGCGTCCAGCGCCACCAGCTCGGATATCCGCAGGCCGCCGCCATACAGCAGCTCCAGGATGGCGCGGTCGCGCAGCCCGCCCGGCATCGACG
>SLAK01000330.1 GCA_007126855.1 Dehalococcoidia bacterium
ACGTGGCCGTCGTTGTTCAGCATGATCGCTTCGTCGAAGCCGTTGAGATTTGCTTCGGTCTTCGCCAGCGCGCTGTTCACGTAGATGCCGGTCACCTTCGCCCGAGGCGGGATGCCGGTGTCGTCGACGCGCCGCCAGGTGCTGGTGTGGCAGCGCGCGCCCTTTTCGAAGTCCAGGTACGGCCCGAACGGCGCGATGAAGATGACGATGTCGGTCTCCAGGTTGTGCAGGCGGACACCAAGCTGCTCGGTGCTCTTATAGACCAGCGGCCGAAGGTAGACATCCTCTTCGTAACCGCTCAGTTCGGCGATCTCGACGGTGAGCTCGCAGAGCCGGTCGATCGACTCCTCCAGGTCGAGCTGGAGGATCTTACAGCTCTTCACGAGCCGCTCGTAGTGCTCACGCATGCGGAAGAGGTAGATCGTCTGGTCGTCGGGGTTCCAGTTGCCGCGGATGCCTTCAAATACCGCAGTGCCGTAGTTGAACGCGTGAGTCATCACGCCGATTTTGGCTTCTTCCAGGGGGACGACCTGGCCCTGGAAATACGCATGCGGCTGGGGCATCGCTACTTCTCCTTACACCCTGCGGTGGAATTCGCAAAGTATAGCGCGGAGACGGCGCTCGGTCGCGCGGAAGTCATCAGCGCGTAACGTCGTCCTGCCGTTCGGCGAAGAAGACCAGGTCCTGGCACTCGTCCACATCGCGTTCGACCTCGGCCAGGCGCTCCCTTACATCGTCCTCGGGCAGCGGCCGGGGCCGCATGACAAGCTGCCCGGGGTCCTCCAGCGATTCGTCCAGGTAACCCACGAACCGGTTGTGGAATGGCTGCACATCCTCGGGCGGCTCGACCACGACCAGGCTGTCGATGTAGGCCTGGACAACCTCGATGATCTCCTCGGGGCTATCGGCACGGATCAACGCGCTCGAGAACTCTTCCAGCCCTGTGCAAATGATGGCCAGGTACTCTTCGTCGGAGACAGCCCTCACCTCGCCCGGGTCCACCCGGGGCGTTGGCAGCGGCTCCGCGTCGTCCTCATTGCCGCAGGCCGCGATCAGCCCGCCAGCAAGCAGCACAAGAAGAATACTCAGCATACGAGCCATGCCACGATGCTACACCGGCACGGCTACATGCGCGCGTTTTCTACCGCGATTACAACAGTAAACGTTTGGCCGCCGAGCCCGGCGACCTCCGCCAGTTATGGACCAGGTAGCGCCGCTCCGCGTCGCGCTCGATCTCCTCGATGCGGCACCGGTCGCGCCGCCCGAGCAGCTTGTGAATTTCGTCCCGAACACGCTCAACCCGTTCCGGCTCGTCGACGCCGAACACCCCGCTTTCGGTGGCGGCGCCGAGCTGCGCCGAGGACAGCGCAGCCAGCCAGCCAATCACCAACTCGGCCAGCGCCACGTGGAAGTCCCGGTCGCCGAAGGTGACCAGCACGCGGTCGGGCGTGGATTCGCTGGCCACCAGCGCAAGCGTGGCGCCGAAATGTGGCATCGCAAAGTCACTTGAAACACGGTAGATGCTCGCCAGCACCTCGTCCGCGGCGATAACTTCGGCGGCGCGGTAAGAGTGCAGGCGAAATTCCGTGGCGTGCTCGGCGTGCGCCGGCGCGATGCCGCCGTCTTCAAGCCACTCGACCCATTCCGCGGCATCGGATTGCACCATCGCGGCCCCGGCTGCCTGGTAATCCACAGCCGACCGCACCAGGGGAAATGCCGCCATATAGTTGCCCCATTCCACCGCGTGGAGCGCCTGGAGCCGCGCCAGCCATGACCGCGACCAGAACGCCAGAGACGACGCCACAACCTGGTTCCGGAACTTCGCCCCCCGCGACGCTTCGGCGATCGCGCCCTCCAGGTTCAGCCCACGCAGAATCACGTCGATCTCGTCGCCCAGGACAAAGGACGCCTGGCGATAGGCGTCGGCCGCCCCGGCAGCCTCGGCCGGGGGACGCGATGCCCGTGACGCGGCCGGGAAGATGCGCGGCGGTGAGACTCGCAGCCCGGCCATGTCAGCTATTCATCGCCTTCTGGTAGCCCTGCACGACGCGATCGTCGAACCAGGCCTCGATCTCGGGCGTTCGACGCTCCGGCAGGGCACGCAGCATGTCCACGGCATGCATCACGTCATGCTTGCACCACCCGCGCAGGTATTGGAGCAGGGTGATATCCGCCGGCGGCCGCTTGGAATCGCCTTCGAATGGGAAGGGTTTGCCAAGATCCTCGTCGGTGAGGCTGGCCAGCACGGTCAGCAGCTCCTCCCGGTTCTTTGCTGCCTCCTCAAGCACCTCTTCAAGCGGCCAATCGCGCCGCGCTTCCACCTGCGCGTCGTTCCAGCGGTCGATATCGAAGCGTTCGCCACCGGATGTGGGCATCCGCTCGTTCGTGCCGTCGCGAATGTTGCGGAAGATGACGGCGACCGTGGGGTCGATGGTGGCGAGGTGCGCGATGAAGTCACGGACGATCCAGGTGCTCTGCGGCACCGGCTTCGCCAGCTCCTCGGCGCTCAACGAGCGGCAGAGCTCGACGAACCGTTGCCGGTGGGAATTGAGTTCGTCGACGACGCGCTGGACATCCGGGTGATAGGTTTCCGTGCCCATGGGCACCTCCTAATGGCGGGACCGCCCCGACCGCCGCCTCCCGCGCGACGGCGGCGAGGAACCCGGCTGCTCGCGCGCCGGGCGCGGCCCGAGCTGCTTGATCGCGTCCCAGCCAGCGTAGACCGCTGCGTTATCGAGCAACGCCTCGATCTCCAGCAGCCGATTGTACTTTGCCGTGCGCTCGCTGCGCGCGGGAGCGCCGGTCTTGATCTGGCCGGCGCCGGTCGCCACGGCCAGGTCGGCGATGAAGGTGTCTTCGGTCTCGCCGGAGCGGTGGCTGATCACCGCGGTCCAGCCGGCCCGGTGGGCCATCTCCACGGCGTCGAGCGTCTCAGTAAGCGTCCCGATCTGGTTGAGCTTGATCAGCACGCTGTTCGCCGCGCGCTCTTCGATGCCGCGCCGGATGCGCTCCGTGTTCGTCACGAGCAGGTCGTCGCCGACGAGCTGGCAGCGGTCGCCGGCGCTCTCCTGGAGCTGCGCCCAGCCTTCCCAGTCGTCTTCGTCCAGCCCGTCTTCAATGGAGCGCACCGGGTAGCGATCTACCCAGGACACCCAGTGCTCCACCATCTCCTTCGAGCTGAGCGCGCGGTTTTCCTTGGCCAGCACATATCGGCCCCCCTGGTAAAGCTCCGACATCGCCGGGTCGAGGGCGATCACCGCGTCGTCGCCGGGCCAGTAGCCGGCGGCCTCGATGGCTTCAACGATGAGCTGGAGCGCGGCCTCGTTGCCCGGAAGCGACGGTGCGAAACCGCCTTCGTCGCCAACCGAAGTCGCGTAGCCCTGGTCGTGGAGCAGCTTTTTCAGCGCCGCGTAGATCTCCACGCCCATGCGCAGCCCTTCGGCGAAGGATTCCG
>SLAK01000324.1 GCA_007126855.1 Dehalococcoidia bacterium
ACCATGAACACGCGTCCCAGCGGCTCCTGCCAGAGGGGGGAGATGAATTCGGGCGCCGTGACGGACAGGAAGCCGACGACCCATAGGGGCAGCAGGCCGACGATCATGCCGCCGAAGCGCTGCTGCGCGGTGAGCGCGATGACGTGACCGCGCAGCTCTTCGCGCTCGCGCATTGTTTGAGCGACGCTGTCCAGGATGGCGGCAAGGTCGCCGCCGACGCGCCGGTGGATCTCGAGCGCCCGGGCGACGATCTTCAAGTCGGCGCTCTGGATGCGGTCGACCATCCGGTTGAGGCTGTCTTCGAAGGAGCCGCCGAGCCGGGTCTCTTCGAGAATGCGGCGGAATTCCTTGGACAGTGGCTCGTCCATTTCGCGGGCGACGGTTCGGACCGATTCCATGATGCTGAAGCCCGACCGCAACGACGTCGCCAGGATGTGCAGGGCGATGGGGAGCTGCTTGTTGAAGGCGTTGAGTCGCCGCTGCGCGCGCGCGCCGACCCAGACGCGCACGCCGATGACCCCAGCGACGCCGAAGCCGAGCCCGACCGGCCAGAGCCCGCTCAGCAGCCAGGTCACGGCGCCCAGCGCCAGGAAGGTCACGATCAGGATGAGCACGTATTCGCTCACCTTCAGGGGCAGGTCGGCCCGTTCAAGGAGGGATGCCATCCGCGGGGCCCAGCGGAAACGAGTCAGAATAGCGCTGGCGCGCTTGCTGCCGGAAAGGCTGTCTTCCCGCAGGACGCTTATGCCACCGCTGCCGGCCGCGATCGGCGCGGGGGCACGGTCGAGCCGGGCTGCCCGCTCCCGCCAGCGCCGCCCCTCGGGCGAGAGGACGCCCGTCATGGTGGCGACGGCCGCGAAGACGGCCAGGGTTGCTGCGATGGCGGCGGCTACTTCGAAACTCATTGCCGGGCCCCTTCCAGGAAGACCTGCGGGTCGAGCTTGTAGCCCGCCGCTTCGAGCTCGGTGGAGAAGGTCGGCCGCAGGCCGGTGGGCCGGTACTCGCCCAGGGTGATGCCGCCTTCGGCGATGCCCGTGGGCTGGAACACGAAGAGGTCGTGCATGGTGACGCGTGAGCCCTCCATGCCCGTCACTTCCGAGATGCGCACAATTCGCCGCACGCCGTCCGGGAAGCGATGGAGCTGGATGATCATGTGCAGCGCCGACGCCATCTGCTCCCGGATGGCCGTCACCGGCAGCTCGACGCCGGCCATGAGCACCATGTTCTCGACGCGGGCCAGGGCATCGCGTGGGCTGTTGGCGTGGACGGTGCTGAGCGAGCCTTCGTGGCCGGTGTTCATGGCCTGGAGCATTTCGAAGGCTTCGGCGCCGCGGATCTCGCCGATGATGATGCGGTCCGGGCGCATACGGAGCGCGTTCCGCAGCAGGTCGCGCTGGGTGATGGCGTGCTGGCCCATCATGTCCGGCGGGCGTGACTCCATGCTCACCACATGGGGCTGCTGCAGCGCAAGCTCCGCCGGGTCTTCGATGGTGATGATGCGCTCGGTCGGCGGGATGTATGCCGAGAGCGCGTTGAGCAGCGTGGTCTTACCGCTGCCGGTGCCGCCGGAGATGAGGATGTTGAGGCGGTATTTCACACAGGCGCTCATCAGTTCGAGCATGGTTTCGTTCATCGTGCCCGCCGCCATCAGGTCCTCGATCATGTAGCGGTCGGTGCGGAACTTGCGGATGGTGATGGTCGAATAGCGCGGCGTTGCCGGCGGGATGGTGATGTTCACACGCGAACCGTCCATCAGGCGGGCGTCGACCATCGGCGAGCCTTCGTCCACGCGCCGGCCGATGCGGCCCAGGATGCGCTCGGCGATGCGCCGCACGTGCTCATCGTCGCGGAAGTGCAGGCCGCTCTGGTAGATCACGCCGTCCTGCTCGTAGTAGACGGTTTCGGGGCCATTGACCATCACTTCCGAGACGTTCGGGTCGTCGAGCAGCGGCTGGATCGGCCCCAGGCCGAGCACTTCGTCGGCGACGAGCTTGATCACCTTCTGGCGGTCGTCGCCGTAGACCGGGATGCCGCGCTCGAGCAGGAGCTGGGTGGCCGCTTCCTCGACCAGCCGGCGCTCTTCGGGCCCCTGCGCCTGGCGCAGCCGTTCGGCGTCGATGGTGGCGATCAGCGCTTCGTGGATCCTGTGCGCGATCTCCTGCAGGTCGGGGCCCGCGGCGGAATCGGCCAGCGCGGAGCTCAGCCCGCCGGGCCGGTCGTAGGAGCCGGCGCTGTCGTGGCTGTTGTTGTCCCCAAAAGGCGTGCGGTCGTCAGTCATATGCTTCCCTCTTAGCTGTTAGCTTCTAGCTGTTAGCCGTTAGCCGTTGGCCGTTGGCCGTTGGAACCCTCATCCCCTGGCCCCTTCTCCCGCTGCCCGGGAGAAGGGGAGTCCGGAGGGGCGTGGTTTCCTGCTCCCTCTCCCGCGAGCGGGAGAGGGTTGGGGTGAGGGCCGTTCGGAAAACCCTCACCCTGCCCTCTCCCTTTGCAAGGGAGAGGGTGGCCCGGAGGGGCATCATCGCCGGTCCGCCACAGTCGGCGTCTGCTCCCTCTCCCGCGTGCGGGAGAGGGCTGGGGTGAGGGTTCATCAGTTCTCCTCCCCGCGGTTTCGTAGCGGCAGCATGCGCTTGAGCGCGAAGCCCCGGCCGATGGACGGCACAGGCGTGCCGGTGATCTTCGCGGCGATTTCGTTGAACTTGCGCGACGCCGGCGATCGCGGCCGGTCGAGCACCACCGGCTTGCCTGCCTGCAGGCCGACCGAGACCGCCGGGTCGTGCGGCAGCTCCCAGGCCACTTCGGTGTGGAGCACGCGCGCCACGTCCGCGCCGGTCACGCTGTTCGTCCCGTTGGCGTGGTTCACGGTGACCATCACCCGGTCCTTGGGGAAGCCGGTCTTCTCCAGGATTTCGAGCACGAAGGTGGTGTCTTTCACGCTGGTGATGTCGACCGTGGTGACCAGCACCACCTGCGAGGCCAGCTCGATGGCGGCGGCCACGTTGTCGCCGTAGATGCCGGGCGTATCGACCACCACGTAGTCGAACAGCCGCTGGGCGAAGCGGATCAGCGCCCGCACCTGGTCCGCCGTCATCGAGCGCCATTCCGACGGGCTTTTGACCGACGGCAGCACGGAGACGCCGCTTTCGTGCTCTACCAGCGCGTTGCGGAAGGTGTCGCGGTTGAGCGTGCCGATGCTGGCGGCAATGTCGGCGACGACGTAGCGCGGCTCCAGGTCCATCATGATGGCGACGTCGCCGAAGCGCGTGTCCAGGTCGATGAGCAGCACCGAATCCTGGGTTTGCTTCGCGATGGCGGTGGCCAGGTTCACCGCGATGGTGCTCTTGCCGATGCCGCCCTTGGCGCCGATCACGGTGATGACCGTGCCGGGCCCGGCGCTCTCTTCGCGGGCGGCGCCTTCAGCTTCGCCCACCGCTTCGGTGATGGCCTTCTTGAGCGTCT
>SLAK01000077.1 GCA_007126855.1 Dehalococcoidia bacterium
TATGCCCCCAGCATGTAGAGCGCACCGTGCGCAAAGTTGATGATGCGCATCACGCCAAAGATCAGCGTCAGCCCCGACGCGACCAGGAAGAGGATCAAGGCGATCGTCACGCCGGCAATGCTCTGGATCAGGATGTCTGCAGGGCCAGGAATGGCTCGCCTCCTTGGGAAATGCCAGCCGGCACTGCTGCCGGCCGGCGCTCGTTCTAGCTCCGCATCGCCTCGATCTCGTCGCAAGGCCGCGCCAGTTCGGGGAATTCGTCCGGGGTAAGGATGTCCGGGTTGACCAGGGCATAGTGGCCCATCTCCGCATCATGCTCGGCCGTTCCGACGAACACCGGACCATAGGCCTGGTGGTCGCACTCCCGCACGCGTACGGTGCCGTAGATGGACTCGTACGACAGCCCCTCCATGGCGTCGATGAATGCTTCGCGGTCGACTTCGCCCGCTGCTTCCAGCGCCTCCTTTATGAGGTAAACCCCCGTGTAGCCCAGGCCGGACCCGTTCGTCGGCAGGGTGTCCGTGCGTGCCTGGTAGGCTTCGATGAAGCGCTGCATCTCGGGCTCGTCTGCCAGCGCGCTGAGCGAAAGGTTGCTCCCGGTGAAGATATCCGGTGGGTAGTCGTCGCCCAGCGGAATCGCAACGTCCGGGTCCACTTGCGCCCACCCGGTGTGGGCCAACTGGTCGAAGTAGTCGAAGCCCTTGGCCTGCCTGATGAAGGCAATAGCATCCTCGCCCCACAGCGACGTGAAGACCGCGTCCGGACGTTCTGCCAGCATGGCCGTGATCTGTGCCGAATATTCTCCGGAGCCGAAGGGCGGCCACTGGTTGCCCACTCGTTCAACGTCAGGCCGCAGTGCACTCAGGTGCTCCCAGAAGTCCTCCACCAGCCGGTGGCCATACTCGTAGTCGGGTCCCGCCATGTACCAGCGCTGCCAGTCCTCGCGCTCAGCCGCGCGGATCGCCATCGCCCGGCCCGCGATGCCCGTGTGGCTGGTTGCCGTGCGGAAGACGTAGCGGTGGCCGTTTTCCTCGGTCAGCGCCGCCGTTTGGGCGATCGTGTCGACGAAGGGCACCTGGCTTTCCAGCGCCACTTCCGAGACCGCGAGCGCGATCGCGCTGTTGATCACCCCGAAGATCAGGAACACGTTGTCGTTTTCGATCAATTCCCGGGCCTGCCGTGTGCCGCCGTCGGGGGTGCTCTCATCGTCCCGTTCGATGAGGTTGATCTCCCGGCCGAGAATGCCGCCGTTGTCGTTGATCTCGTCGACCGCGAGCCGGATGGCGTCTCGCTCCGGGATGGTGTAGGGCGTCGCCGCCCCGCTGAGGCTGGAAAGGTACCCCAGTGTCAGCGTGTCGCCGTTGTCGTCGTCGTCGTTTCCGCAGGCTGTTGCCCAGCTTCCGAGCGTGGCTGCTGCTGCGCCCACTCCAGCCGCCTGCAGAAAGCGTCTGCGGCCGAAGCGCCGAGGTCGTCGTGGATATAGCGATGACATGGTTGTCCCCCCTGATTGCTCGCGCTGCGATGGTTTCCGGGGCGCTGCCCTTCGCCCCGGTGCCCTCCGCCCATTCCTCGAGCCGGGCCCTCACCCGGCTGAGCACCGTACTACTACAGCACTGCCTTAAGAAAGTCAATGCATAGGCTTTGCGTGGCCTATAGCGGCTGAGATGATAGTCAGGATGCGGTCGGGAACCATTGGCTTGGCGCGATGGCATCGATCACTTGCGCATTGCCCGAATGCCCGGCTCGTCCGCCGCCTTTTGCCCCCGGAACCCGGCGCGCACCAGGGCACCGGCCACCGCCAGCCCAACGCCCAGCGTGGCCAGCAGCATCGGAGTCAGCCGCTGCTCATTCTTCACCGTGTGCGAAAGCGAATTGATCGCGCTATAGATCACTGCGCCCCAGCCCAGCAAGGCAACGGCCGTCCCCCACCAGCGCCGCGTGAGCATCCCCACCGCCCCCGCGGCCAGGGTCAGGCCCATCAGCGTTTCGGCCGCGACATGGAAGGCCAGGTACTGGTTGTTCTCCACCGTCTTCAGCCCCTCCCGGAAGACGCCACCCTTGATGAAGGCGGCCCACATCCCCAGGATGAGCATCCCGATCAACCCGCTAACGATGGCCGGAAGACGGTTCAACAGCACCTCTGCGCTGAGATTAGTCGGTCATGTTCGCGATGGGCATGCGGTGGGGCAGCGTAATGATGAATTCAGTCCCCTCACCCGGCTTGCTCACGAAGGTTATCGAACCCCCGAGCTGTTCTACGATCTGCCGCGACAGGAACAGCCCCACCCCGAGCCCCTGCTTTCCCGATGACGACGTCCCCCGCTGGAAGCGTTCAAAGATCCGGGCCTGGTCCTCTTCGGGAATGCCGGGCCCGCGGTCTGCAACCCGGATTGCGACTTCGTTCTCTCCCTCGTCGAGGCTCACCGTCACTTCCGGGGTCTCGCCGCCGTACTTGGCAGCGTTCTCCAGCAGGTTCGAAAGCACCTGCCTGATACGCACCTCGTCGGTGATAACGGAACAATTGCCGGCTGGCGGCTGCGTGGTGAGGCGCACCTCCGGATGGCGGTGCGCCAGGGCCGAGCTTTCCGTGGCAATGACGTCGCAGAGATCCACAGGGCCAGGTTCGAATGCCATGCGGTCGGATTCGATGCGCGAAAGGTCGAGAAACACGTCGACAATGCCGGCCAGGCGGTCCGCTTCCATAAGCAGGGTCTCCGCCGCTTCCGCCATGTCACTGTCGAACCGCTCCGGCGTTTGCTTCACGTGCCGGTCCAGCCAGCGCGAGAGCCCGAGGATGGGCGTGAGCGGATTCCGCAGCTCGTGCGTCGCGAAGGCCAGGAAGTCATCCTTGCGCTGCTCGGCCGCCAGGCGCTCGCTGATGTCCTCGAAGGCAATGACCGCACCCATCCGCTGGCCAAAGACCATGACCGGCGAGCAGCTCACGCGCACCGGGATGGCAGTTGCGCTGCGGGTGACAAAGGTATCGAAGCATCGTTCCAGCTCGGAAGAGGTGAGGAGCGCCACCAGCGGGCACTCACTGCCTGCACAAAGCCTGGCGGGACCGCCTTCACCGTGGACCAGGTCGTGGAATTTGCGCCCGCGCATTTCTTCGGCGGGCCGTTGCAGCAATGTCGCCGCCGCCGGGTTCGCCATTTCGATGCGCCCATCTTTGTCGATCTGGCATAAACCGTAATCCACGGACAGGACGATGGAGCTGAACCGGGCGCGTTCGCGTTCGGATTGCTGGAAGAGCAGCGCGTTCTCCGCGGCCATCCCGGCGCGACGCCCGAATTGCGCCGCTATCGCCAGGTCCTGCTCATCGTAGCGCCGGCCCGATTCCGCCGCGACGAAGCTGATCGCCCCAAGGCAGCCACCCCGCCCCATTAAGGGCGCGATGATCGCCGAACGAATCCCCAACTCCCGCACCAGCTTCTGCCTGTCCTCCGGGACA
>SLAK01000098.1 GCA_007126855.1 Dehalococcoidia bacterium
CCGTTCGCGACGACGTCGGCCTCGTTTACCAGGCCGTAGGTTCGAACCGCTGTCCTGCAACGATCGCGGAAATACGCGAAGTGGGCGTCATCGATGTTGAGCACGGCGGTCTTGGCCACGCCCTTGGGGTGAGCGGCGGCGAGCAGGTCGAAGAGGCGCGCCTTCGCCTCGCGGTAGCGTTCGTGCGTCTGGTGGTAGTCCAGGTGGTCGCTCGCCAGGTTGGTGATTGCCGCCACGTCAAATTCGCACATGTCCAGGCGCCGCTGTTCTATGCCATGCGAGCTGCTCTCGATAACGGCCACCTTCGCGCCCGCATCGCGCGCATCCGCGAGAAAGCGTTGCACGATCACCGGGTCCGGCGAGGTCATGTGGCTGTCGTTCTGCGACACCTCGCCCGCCAGGCCGATCGCGGCCGTGCTCAGGAAGGCTGCCGCCTCGCCAGCGCCCTGCACCACATCCGCAGTGAGATGCGTGGTGGTGGTCTTCCCGTCTGTCCCGGTGATCCCGACGACCAGCAGGTCGCGTGCAGGGTACCCATGGAAGGCCGCCGCAAGTTGCGCCAGCGCTAGCCGGGTATCGTCCACAGCGACGATCGCAGCCTCGCCGAGGACATCAAGCCCCTCTGCCCTGCCCCGCTGGACAACCAGCAACGCAGATCCCGCAGCCGCCGCCCGGTGCAAGAACTCGTGCCCGTCGACGTGGAGGCCGGGGATGGCCACAAACGCCACACCGGGCTCGACCTCACGCGAATCCTGCGTGACGCCCGTGATAGCCGGGTCTCCATCGCCCGCCCTGATGGCGTCGAAATCGCCCAGCGACGCCAGGAGGTCGTCCATCCGGCTCACAGCAACTCCCCGTGCGAAAACGCGAAGCCTGCGGTGGCTTGGCGTTTAGTTCGATTGGAGCACATGGCGTGTCTACGGGCGCACCAAGGGCGTCGCCATTGTACCCTTTCTGCCATGGCACTCAGTCCCGAACAGGTCCACCACATTGCGCGGCTGGCGCGTATCGCCGTCGACGAAAGCGACGTCGAACGCTTCGCCGCGCAGCTATCCGACATCCTCGACCATTTCACCGCCCTCTCCGCCGTCGACACCGAAGGCGTCGAGCCGACGGCGCACCCCCTGCCGCTGGGAAACGTCATGCGCGCTGACGAGGTCCATCCTTCCCTGCCGCAGGAGGAGGTCCTGGCCAACGCGCCCGAAGCCGAAGACGGCTACTTCCGTGTGCGGGCGGTGCTGGAATGACCGACCTGTGGAAGCTCACCGCCCACGAGGCGCACGAGGGACTGCGCTCGAAGCAATTCACCGCCGTGGAGCTCACGGATTCGGTGCTGGCGCGCATCGAAGCGGTCGAGCCGCGCATTAACGCCTACATCACCACAACCGCGGACCTTGCACTGCAGCAGGCGCGTGAAGCCGATGAGAAGTACGCGGCCGGCGCCGCCACGCCGCTCACCGGCATCCCGGTCGGCGTCAAAGACCTGATCGTCACCAAAGGGGTACGCACCACGGCCGGCTCGAAGATCCTGGAGAACTTCGTGCCGCCTTACGACAGCCACGTCTACGAGCAGCTTCGCCGCGCCGGCGCGGTGATGGTCGGCAAGACCAACATGGACGAATTCGCCATGGGCTCCAGCACCGAGCATTCGGCCTACGGCGCCACGCGGAACCCCTGGAACCAGGAGATGGTCCCGGGCGGCAGCTCGGGCGGATCCGCCGCAGCGGTTGCGGCCGGGGAATGCCTGGTCGCGCTCGGCAGCGACACCGGCGGCAGCATCCGCCAGCCGGCCGCGCTCTGCGGCGTCGCCGGGATGGATCCCACCTACGGCCGGGTGAGCCGCTTTGGCATCATCGCTTTCGGCAGCTCGCTCGACCAGGTCGGCCCGCTCGCCCGGGACGTGGAGGACATGGCCACCATGCTGGATTGCATCAGCGGCCACGACCCGCGCGACAGCACATCCAACCCGGAGCCCACCCCGGACCTGCGCCACTACCTTGACCGGGACATCAACGGCATGCGCATCGGCGTGCCGCGCGAATACTTCATCGCCGGCATGGAACAGGGCGTAGCCGACCGCATCGAGGAGTCGCTCAAACTGCTCGAATCGATGGGATGCGTCATCGACCGCGACCTCTCCCTCCCGAGTACGGAGCACGCGCTCGCGGTGTATTACCTGATCGCGCCGAGCGAGGCCAGCGCCAACCTGGCGCGCTACGACGGCGTCAAATACGGCTACAGCTACCGCGAGGGCGAATCGATGTGGGAGAACATGGAGCAAACCCGCGGGCGCGGCTTCGGCGCCGAAGTGAAGCGCCGCATCATGCTCGGCACCTACGCGCTCAGCGCCGGCTATTACGACGCCTACTACCTGAAGGCCCAGAAGGTCCGCACCCTCATCCATCGCGAGTTCGAGGATGCTTTCAAGCGCTACGATCTGCTGGTCACGCCGACGTCGCCGACCGTGGCCTTCCCGGTCGGCGCCAAGCTCGATGACCCCTATGCGATGTACTTGAACGACATCTATACGCTGCCGTCGGCGGTCGCCGGGCTGCCGGCTGTGAGCGTCCCGTGTGGCGAAAGCGACGGCCTGCCGGTCGGGCTCCAGTTCATCGGCGACTTCTTCCAGGAGGGAAAGCTCATCCAGGCGGCTCACGCCTTCGAGCGCGCCTTCGGCCAGGCCAACCGCCTGCCCGAAGTGGCAGCACCATGAACGCCAAACGCCCATCGTGCTAACGCCACGGGCCAACAGCGAGCCTCCGCCACCTGGTTCTTCTCAAACGGGAAGAGAGCGAGTAGACTCCTCCGGACCGTCGCAAGGGAGGTTTTGTTATGGCTGACGCGGCGCTCTTTATTGGCTGGGGCACCCCCGTGAGGGGGCGGGAACAAAAGGCACTCGAGGTCTTCAACGAATCGATGGCGTACTGGGGACAGCTGCAGGCCAGCGGCGCAATCGACAGTGTTGAAGTCTACTTGCTGACGCCACACGGAGGCGACTTGAACGGCTTCGCCATCCTCAAGGGCGATCAGTCCAAGCTGATGGAGGTGGAACGATCAGAGGAGTTCCAGCGAAACCTGGCCCGGGCCAACCTCATCGTCGAGAACCTCGGTATCGTACACGCCAACACGGGACAGGGACTCGCGAACCAGATGGCGCTGTTCTCCGCCCAGATCGGCGAGCTCGCCTAACTATGCCCCTTCGGCCGGGCCAACCACCTGCCGGAACTCCCAGGGTAAACGCCGATCCGCCGCGCGCGTTCCCCTATTGACCTTAGCCTCGATCGTGGCGAAAGTTCAGGAGTGATGAACGCGATCGCGCCCACCTTCCCCATTCCCGCAGCCGCAGCGGCGGCAGCGCATGCGCGCGGGTAGGCCGGCGGTCGGCGTAGACCATCGTTTTGACAATTCTGCACGAGCCGCCGCGAGGCGGCTCATTTCGTC
>SLAK01000123.1 GCA_007126855.1 Dehalococcoidia bacterium
AACCGGCTGCGGTGCGATCGCTCCAGCAGCGCCACGCCATCGCGGATCGCCGCGTGCTCGCCCACCGGGTCCCCGTAGTCCTCCGGGAGAGACCATCCCAGCGTCGTCGTAAAGCGAGCCCCCATCTCCGTGTGGGTCTCGCGCAGCGCCAGGTGGTAGACCCGCTCGCCCTCGTCGCTGCTCATACCCGCACGAATCGCCGCTTGCCGTCGACTTCGGTCAGGCGCCCCACCCCGGGGAAGGAATTGTGCACGCAGATCAGCAACGCCTGGTCGCGGATAGCCCGCTCTGCCAGCGCCTTCTTTGTCTCCAGGCTCACCAGCGGCATCACGTCGAACGCGGCGATCCAGGCCGGCCGCTCGATCTGCACGTCATGGTGTACAAGGTCGCCCGTGTAGATCGCCGTCTCCCCCTGCGATGCCAGCACCAGTGAAGCATGGTCCTCGGTGTGCCCCGGAGTTGGCAGGAAGTGCAGCCCTGGCACGATCTGGTGCTCGCCCTTCACCAGCTCAAGCTGGCCACTCTCCTCCAGCGGCACGAAATTCTCCGCGTAATAGGTCCCGCGCGTCCGCTCGTTCGGGTGCATTGCCGCCTCGTATTCGCCGGCCTGCACGTAATACCGCGCGTTCGGGAAGGTCGGCACAGCTCTGTCGCCCTGCCGTACCGTGTTCCACCCGCAGTGGTCCGCGTGCAGGTGCGTGTTCGCCACCGCCGTCACGTCCTCCGGCCGCACACCGAGTTGCCCGAGCCGCTCCAGCAGGTACCCGTAATCGCCCGGCCAGGCCTTCTCCCGCACCTCCGGCGCGTGCTTGTTCCCCATGCCGGTCTCCACCAGCACGATGTCGTCGCCGCGCCGCACCAGCATGCAGTTCAGCGCCTGTGGAATGCGGTGCTGTGCATCTATCTGGTCGCTTCCGACAATCGGCTCCCACATCACCCGGGGTACCAGCCCGAATACCGCCCCGCCGTCCAGCCGCAGCTCCCCATCGCTCACGACCGCGATGTCAAACTCGCCAACCTGGTAGCGCGCGACATGTTCCACGCGCTCAACCATACGGAGCCCCGCGCTGGCCGCGCAAATGCGCGCGCCCGCTGGCTGGCCGCACACCCTTAACCGCCGGATTCGTATACTGGATGGTGGTGAAACCAACACTGGCAGATGAATTCGCCGGCTCCATCGCCGGCCGTGACCACGAGGTCGACCTGTTCGGCGCCGCCATGATCATCGCGCGCCTTGGCCGCGACGGCCTTGACCCCCATCACTACGCTGCCCGCCTAGACCATTTCGCCGAAGCCGCCGCGGAACATGCCGAGGGCTCCAACCGCCCGGAAGCGCTGGCCGCCGCAATCGACTACCAGCTTTTCTCCGTGGTCGGCTTCACCGGCAATAGCGACGACTATGGCAGCCCCGAGAACAGCTACCTGGACCGCGTCATCGACCGCCGGATCGGCATTCCCATCACCCTCTCCCTCGTCTACATCGAAGTCGCCCAGCGCATCGGCCTTCGCTGCGAAGGCGTCGGCTATCCCGGCCACTTCATCGTCCGTTGTGGCGAGCCCGAGGACGCCTTCTACGTCGACCCCTTCCACCAGGGCGCCAGGCTCGATCGCCAGGAATTGCTCGCCGGCCTGCCCGCCCGTGATACCGCGCCAGCGTCGCCCGAGTCCTACCTTTTGCCCGTCACCCGGCGCCAGATCCTGCAGCGCATGCTCAACAATCTCCGTATGGCCTACCGCCACGAAGGTGACATTCACCGCTGGCGCCTCGCCGTCGACCTCCAGCTGCGCATTGAGCCCTGGAATGTCCCGCTCCTGGGAGAGCGCGGCTTCCTCCATTATCGCCTTGGCAACCCCGAAGCGGCCCTCGACGACCTCGAAACCTTCGTCCACGCCGACCAGCCCGGTACCACCCGCGTGCAGGCGACGCGCCTGCTCGAACAACTGCGCACCCGCCTGCGCACAAACGAGGAGACACCATGACTGCCGATGCCGCTTCCAGGCCCATGCCACGAGGACATGAAACCTTGCAGCGCTCCATCGCCTGGTACCTGCGCCAGCTGAGCCGGGTGATGCGCGTCCTCAACGATGAGGAACTCGAACGCCTCATACCGCTCCTCAGCGAACGCCGTTTCAGCGCTCGCGATTACCTCTTCGCCACCGGCGACCCGCCCGAGCGCGTCTTCCTGCTGCTCAAGGGCCGGGTGAAGGTCTTCCAGGTCGCCGAAAACGGCAAAGAGATCATCCTCGATGTCGTTGGCCGCGGCGATGTCGTCGGCGATATGGCCGTTGTCGAAGACGGCGAGCGCATCGCCTGCGCCCAGGCCCTCGACGACACCGTCGCCGTAAGCATCTCCTGGGAAGACTTCGCCCACGTGGTGCAGCAGTCGCCGCGCCTGGGCTTCGCCATGTTCGAACTCACCGCGCGGCGGCTCATGGGCATGCAGCGCACCTTCATGAACATCGTCTCCAAGCCCGTCTCCGCCCGCCTGGCCGATACTCTGCTCAACCGCCAGGAAGGCGGCATCGTCCGCCTGGGCCTCACCCATCAGGAGCTCGCGCAGACCATCGGCACAAGCCGCGAGACGGTCACCGCCCTCCTCAGCCGCTTCACCGTCCTGGGCGCCATCGCCCCCGATGGCGACGCCTACCGCATCGCAAACGAAGAGCTGCTGGAAGACATCGCCGAGGGCCACATCCAGGTGTCCCCGCGCCATCCCGTCCCGCCCCAACAGGCAGGCCACGCCACGCCTTGACTGCGCCCCGGCGGTCCGACGCTTCCTGGCTGCGGCCCAGCGGGACCGGGCATCCCGCCATCATTGCCCACGCCGCTGGCAACGGCATCGAAGCCGCCCGCAACGCCATCGCCGACGGCGCCGATTGCGTTGAAGTCGATCTCTGGTACCGCAACAGCATCTTCGAGGCCCGCCATGAGCGGCGCGCCGGGCCCATCCCGCTGCTCTACGAACGCTGGTACCTTCGGCGCGCTCCCGCCACCCCCTTCACCCTGGCCGATTTGGTCCAGCAACTCGACGGTGATGCCGCCATCTTCCTGGACTTCAAGACCAGCCAGCATCGCTCCGTCGGCGAAGTCGCCGCCATCCTGCAGGAAGCGCCCGCCGGCACCAGGATTGCTGCTTCTTCCCAGTGGTGGGGCATCCTGCGTCACCTCCACGACCGCCTGCCCGAAGTCCCGCTGCTCTATTCTGTGGATGTGCTCGCCAAGCTCGACCTCTTCCGCTCCGTCGCCCGGCACGATACCCGCCCGGCGGGCGTGTCCTGCCGCGAATCCTTGCTGACGCCCGCGATCATCGGTGAACTCCAGGATCGCGGTCTCCGCGTCACCGCCTGGACCGTCGACGACCTGTCCCGTGCCGAGAAGCTCGCATCCTGGGGCGTCGATGCCATCACCACCCACCGCGTGCGCGAAATGCGCGCGCTCTTCACCGGAAGCCCATGACTCCGCTCTCCGTCTACGTCCACATCCCCTTCTGCACCATCAAGTGCGGCTATTGCGACTTCAACGCCTACGCCGGCATGGATGCCCTCAAAGGCGACTACCAGGCCGCGCTCCTGGCGGAAATCCAAGCCTGCGCCGAAACGCTTGCCGCCCACGAAGTCGTCTCCATCGGCTTCGGCGGCGGCACCCCCGGCGAATCCCCTGCCGGGCACATCGGCGGCGTCATCCAGGCCATTCGCACACACGGCACCCTCGCTGATGACGCCGAAGTCACCCTCGAAGCAAACCCCGGCACCTCAACGCCCGCCTATCTCGCCGCCCTCCGCGAAGCCGGCGTCAACCGTATCTCCCTGGGCGCCCAGAGCTTCGACCCCGCACACCTTGGCTTCCTCGATCGCATCCATTCCGTTGAAGCCATCGGCGCCTCTGTCCGCGCAGCTCGGGCCGCCCGCTTCGAGAGTGTGAATCTAGACCTCATCTATGGCCTACCAGACCAGTCGCTCGACCACTGGCGAGGCCAGCTCCAGCAGGCCCTCGCCCTCCGCCCGGACCACCTGTCGCTCTATGCGCTCACAGTCGAAGAAGGCACCCTCCTCCACAAGAGAGTCGAATCCGGCGCCGTAACCATGCCCGACGGCGACCTCGTCGCCGACATGTACGACCTCGCCTCCGAGATCCTGGGCGATGCCGGCTTCCACCACTACGAACTCTCCAACTGGGCCCTGCCCGGCCACGAATCCCGCCACAACCTGGCCTACTGGACCGACCGCGACTACCTGGGCGTCGGCGCCGGCGCCCACGGCTACCTCGGCGGCCGCCGCTACGAAAACGCCGCCCACCCCCGCGACTACATCCGCGCCGCCCTGAACCAGACCAGCATCCTCGCATCTTCCCCCTCTCCCGCCGGGCGGGAGAGAGGGCCAGGGGGTGAGGGATCGCCCCCACGGCACGCGCCTTCAGCCCTTTCAGATGCTGCGCCTGAAGAAGCAGCTCGCAGCGATCCGCCCGCCTCTTCCCCCTCTCCCGCCGGGCGGGAGAGGGGGCCAGGGGGTGAGGGTTTGGCCCACTTCCACGACGACCCCCTCGAAACCACCATCGCGGATTGGACCGCCCTCCGCCTCCGCCTGGTCGATGGCTTCGACCCCGCCGCCTTCCGCGAGCGTTTCGGCATCGACATCGAAGCCGTACTCGCCGAGCCCCTCCGCGCTGCCGTCCAGGCCGGCTGGCTCGAATGGGGCGCAAGCACCATCCGCCTCACCCCGCGCGGACGGCTCCTGCACGCCGAACTCGCCGTCCGCCTGATCGACCACCTGGAACGCCATCCACTCGTGTCTCCGTCGCGCGCCCGGCGCTAAACTCGTCCCCATGTATGTCATTGGCACCGCGGGCCACGTCGACCACGGCAAAAGTACCCTCGTCCAGGCGCTCACCGGCATCGACCCCGACCGCCTCCGCGAGGAAAAGGAGCGCGGGCTCACCATCGACCTGGGCTTCGCCTGGCTCTCCCTGCCCTCCGGTCGCCAGGTCAGCATCGTCGATGTCCCGGGCCACGAACGCTTCATCAAGAACATGCTCGCCGGCGCCGGCGGCGTCGACATCGCCATGCTTGTCGTTGCCGCCGACGAGGGCCCCATGCCCCAGACCCGTGAACACCTGGCAATCCTCGATCTGCTTGATGTCCCCGCGGGGCTCACCGTCATCACCAAGTCCGACCTGGTCGACGACGACTACCTGGATCTGGTCGAAGCCGAACTCGCCGAGACCCTCGCCGGCAGCCGGCTCGAAAACGCGCCGGTCATCCGCGCCTCTGCCACCACCGGCAAAGGTCTCCCGGACATTCTCGCCGCGCTGGATGCCCTCCTGGGCAGCACGCCGGCCAAGCGGGACCTTGGCCGCCCGCGTCTGCCAATCGACCGTGCTTTCACTGTCCAGGGCTTCGGCGCTGTCGTCACCGGCACGCTCGTCGATGGCGCGCTGGAAGTGGGGCAGGACGTCGAGGTCCAGCCGGGCCGCCTCCGGGGGCGCGTCCGCGGCCTCCAGCGCCACCGCGAAAAAGTCGATCGGTTGGAGCCCGGCACCCGCGCCGCCGTAAACGTCAGCGGCATCCGCGCCGAAGAACTCGAGCGCGGCATGGTCCTCGCTCGACCGGGCACTCTCCGTCCCGTCCGCGTCGTCGATGTCCGCCTCCGTGCCACCGGGCTCCTGCCGCACCCTGTCGCCCACAGCGCCGGCATCACCTTCCTCTGCGCCACGTCCGAGTCGCAGGGCCAGCTCCGCCTGCTCGACCGCGATGAGCTCCTGCCCGGCGACGAATGCTGGGCCCAGGTTCGCCTCGAAAGTGTCGTCGCTGTGGTCCCCGGCGACCGCTGCGTCCTCCGCACCACCAACGACACCATTGGCGGCGGCCCGATCGTTGCCCTTAACCCGCCACGCCACCGCCGCAAGCACCCCGATACACTCGAAGCCCTCCGCCGCAAGGCCGAAGGCACCGTCGCCGACCGCGTCCTCGATGAACTTCTCGCCGGTCCCACCGATTCCCGGTCGCTTGCGGCCCACCTGGCAGTCGAACCCGGCGAGCTGGAAGTGGGCCTCAATGAATTGCGCCGAGAAACCGTGCTCCTCGAGCGTGACGGCAAGCTGCTGTCTACCGCGTGGCTCGGCATCGCCCTTGGCCGCATCCTGGCCGAGGTCCGGGCCTTCCTCGCAGCCAATCCCTTGCGCGAACACGCGCCCCGCGAGCACGTTCGCAGCGGCTCGGGCTTCGACGCGCCCACTTTCGACCTTGCCGTCGCTCTGGCCGTGGAGCAGGATCGCCTGCAAGAACGCGGCGCTGGACTCACGCTTCCCGGCTATCAGGTGGAGATCCCCGCGGAAACCCGGCAGACCATCGATAAAGCCGTTGCGGCCCTGCGCGAAGGCGGCTACAGCCCCCCCACCGAAGA
This sequence comes from Dehalococcoidia bacterium, assembly GCA_007126855.1. Lineage (GTDB taxonomy): Bacteria > Chloroflexota > Dehalococcoidia > Tepidiformales > Tepidiformaceae > SLAK01. Next base: position 6,400 of record SLAK01000123.1, read on the forward strand.
CCTACCGCCGCCGGACGTCCTCGCCTACATGGCCGGCCGCGGCATGGTCGAGATCACCCGTGGCGGCGTCGTCTTCGATGCCGGTGTCTACCAGGATATGGTCCAGCAGGTCCGCAAATTCGTGGAGGCGAACGGCGAGATCACCCTGGCGCAGACCCGTGACCTCTTCGGCACCAGCCGCAAATACGCCCAGGCCTTCCTCGAACACCTGGACGAGCAGCGCATCACCCGTCGCGTCGGAGACTCACGCGTGTTGCGGTCGGCTTAGGCGCCGGGCTGCGAAGCGGGCTCCAGCGAGGCCGCCTCTTCCGCTTCCTCTTCAGGCTTTCGCTTGCGCCCGAAGAACCGCGAAATGTCGCCCTTCTCCCAGGCCACTAGCACCTGTGCCGCGACACCGATGCTGCTGTAGGTCCCGGCGATCGTCCCGGCCACCAGCGCCACCAGGAACATCTGGATCGTCGCGCCGCCGATCAGGAGCAGCGCCGTCAGCGTCAATAGCAGCGTGGCCGACGTAGTTAGCGACCGCGCCATTGTTTCCGTAAGGCTCGCGTCCACGGCATTTTCAAAGCGCAAGTACGGGTCGATGCTCAGCTTCTCGCGTATCCGGTCGAAGGTCACAATCGTGTCGTGGACCGAGAAACCCACGGTGGTGAGGACAGCCACAACGAATGCTGTGTCCACCTCCGTCCCAAACACCTTGCCCAGCAGCGAGAACAGCGCCACCACAAGTACCGCATCGTGCACGAGCGCAACGATCGCGGCAATGCCGTAACGCCGCGGCTTCGGCAACGCCCGGAATTGCAACCAGATATAGCCGAAGATCGCCAGCGCCGCCGCCGCAATGGCGATCACCGTGTTCTGCGCGATCTCCGTTGAGATGGTGCTCGAGATCGTCTGGAAGTCCAGGCGTTCGGTCGCTCCGAAACGCTCTTCCAGCGAGCCCATGATCGTCTCGATTTCGCCTTCTGTTGGCACGGGACCTACCGGAGCCCCCACATCCGGAGCTCCCTCGAGCTCCCGCGTGCGTACGACATACGTGTTCTCGCCCGCGCCCTGTACACGAGCCTCCGTATACCCGAGCTCGTTCATGTGCTCGCGCAGCTCAGCCGTCTCCACCGCCTGCTCCTGGAACTCCAGGGTGAAAACCGAGCCCGAGGTGAATTCAATGCCCGGCCGCAGCGTCGGCGGGATCACCATGATGATGAGTGCCGCCGCCAGCACTGTCCCCGAGAACCCGAGGTAGACCCAGCGCCGTTCCGCGAACTTCATGATGCCAGCGCCTTCGCGCACATCGTCGCGCCGCAGCTCGTACGCGTTGAACAGCGATTGCTTCTTCGCCAACGGCGTGCCGACAACCATCTTCAAGAAAGTCCGCGACACCGTAATCGCCGAGAACATGCTGACGCCTACACCGATGGCCAGCGTTAGCGCGAAACCCATCACCAGCGCCGCGCCGAACTGGCTCCCAAACCAGTACAGGATCAGGCAGGTGATCAGCGTCGAAACGTTTGAATCACGGATCGAGTTCCACGCGCGGCTGAAGCCGATGTCGATCGCGTTGTTCAGGCTTCGGCCTCGCCGTAACTCTTCTTTCATCCGCTCGAAAATCAGGATGTTCGCGTCCACCGCCATGCCGATCGACAGCACGAAGGCGGCGATGCCCGAAAGCGTCAGCGTCACCGGCCAGAGCTTGAAAATGGCCAGGACTAGCGAGATGTACACAATAAGCGCCGCCGACGCCAGCACGCCCGGCAACCGGTAATACAATGACATAAAGAGCATCACGCCGATGATGCCCACCAGGCCCGCGCGAACGCTCTTCAGCACCGAGTCTTCGCCTAGGGTCGCGCTCACCTCATTGGCTTGGATCGTCTCCAGCGGCATCGGCAGGGCGCCGGCGTTGAGCTGCCGCGACAGGTTGTTCGCTTCGGAGAACGTTGCCAGGCCCGTGATCTGTCCGAAGTCGCTGATCTGTCCCCGCACGCTCGCCTCGGAAATGAGTTCGTCGTCCAGGAAGATCAGCAATCGGTTTTGCGCGCTCCCCTGCGGGTATTGCAACCGTTCCGCTGTGATCTGGCTCATCAGCCGTGAGCCAATGCTGGTGGTCTCGAAGTTCACCGCATTCGTCGCGGTTTCCCGGCTCGGAAAGGTGTTGCTGCGCAGGTGCTCGCCCGTCATGGCGATCTCCTGCCCGTCGATCTCACCCGTTGCCGGGACCATCTCCCCATCTTCGTTGAAGACGCGGAACTCAAGTGCTGCCGTGGCCCCGATCAGCGTTTCTGTTTCTTCAAGCGTCAGCCCGGGAACCTGCACCACGATCCGGTTGCCGCTTGCCAGCGCAACTTCCGCCTCGGCCACGCCGAACTCGTCCACACGGCGTTCGATGATCTCGCGCGCCGTGTCCATGGCCTGGTCCATGTCCCCGTCCCAGTCGGGCGGCGGGTCCGCCTGCAGCACCAGCATCGTGCCGCCGCGAAGGTCCAGGCCGAGACGCATGGTCTCGCGCTCGAAATCCGCAATCTTCAGCCCCTGGCCCTGCGGCCAGAAATCACCCGGCAGGTAGCGATGGGGCGAGCTCGGCCACACCACCACGATCGAAAAGATCGTGAGGGCCATGACCGCCACAAAGATGACCAGGGTTGAAGAACGCCTCACGATACCTTGGACTCAGCGGGTGTTTCGTGTACCTCGCCGCCTTCTGCCAGCTCTTCTTCCACTTCGTCCTCGGGTTCCAGCGTGCTCAACCGTCGCTGAATACCCTCGGTCACCGTGCGCACGCGGACTGAGGGCGCGATCTCCAGGATGATCTCGGTGGGGCCATCAACCGGCGTTACAACTTCAATCACTTCGCCGATCAACCCCCCGGTCGTGACGACTTCGTCGCCAATCTGCAACTCCCGCACTGCCTGTTTCTGCTGCTTCTGCTGCTTGAGCACCGGTTGCAGGAGAATGAAGTAAAAGGCGCCGACCACGAGCAGTGTATAGAAAATCACGCCCCACATCGTGGCCATGTCCATGCTCCTCGGCTGCAAGGGTGGAGGCTAGCCAGCCAGGCCGGTGAAAATGGCCTGCGCCATGGCCAGCGCTTCATCACGGCTCTGAATACGCCCTTCAGCGTGAGCCTTATGAACCGATGTTAGGACGGCCCCTAACAATCGTCCACTTTCCAGGCCCAGTTCCTGCATCAAATCCTCACCCTTCAGCAGCGGCGCCGGCCCCGGGCGTGCTACCAGCCACGCACGCGCCACCACGTAGTTCAGAAACCCGCAGTGCCGATCGAAATGCTCGTCCGTGTAGCCGGGTCCGCGCGTCGCCCAGCCGTCCGCCAAATTCAGCAGCATCAATCCCACCACCTCGCCGCGCGCGTCATCTACGAACTTCCTGACCGCGCGGTCCGTCGCAGGATGGTTTCGCACCAGCTCCGCCGGGCGAAGATGTTGCCGCACCAGCGCGGCCACAAGCCCGGTCACTTCGGGCCCAAATCCAAGCGCCGGCAGCCGCTCCGCCGCCATCCCAGCCCCAACCGGCCCGTGCCGTGGAAAGCGCAGCCGCCCCTCCACCACCGTCGCCGTCGCCGGCTTCGCCACGTCATGCAGCAGGCACGCAAGCCGCAGAACCGACACCAGCGGCAGCCCCTCGATCTCCCGGTCCAGCGAAGCGTCCAGGTCGAACCACTCTGTTGCTGCGCGCAGCCGCTGGCCCCGTTCGTCCTGCCCGCGCGCCTGGTCGAATGCTTCGACGGCTGCCAGCACATGGCCTAGGACATCGTAGTGGTGCAGGTCCGGCTGCTTGAAGCCGCGTGCCGCTTCCAGTTCGGGTAGAAGCCGCGTCAACGCGCCGCGCTCGTCCAGGTCACGCAACGCCGCGGCGGCATCGTCCGCGTTCAGCGCTTCGACCAGCGTGGCAAAGCCGTTCACCCTTCGAGTGTAGGGCGCCGCCCGGCGCCCGTCCTCACTCGCTCGCGCTGCGTTCGTAAGCGCGCGGGTGCGCTTTGTCGTAGTCGTTCCGCTTCTGCTTGTCCGTCAGGTGCGTGTAGATCTGCGTCGTGGAGATGCTCGCGTGCCCCAGCGCCTCCTGCACATTCCGCAGCGGCATGCCGCCCGAGAGCATGTGGGTGGCGAAGGTGTGGCGCAGCGTGTGCGGCGTGATCGCCTTGTCCAGACCCGCCTCGCGCGCGTAGTTCTTCAGGATGAGCCAGAAGCCCTGCCGCGTGAGGCGCTCCCCGCGCCGGTTCACGAACAGTGCGGACTCCCGCCGGTTTCGCACCAGCTTCGGCCGGATGTGGAAAATGTACTGCCGCAGTTCCTCTGTCGCTGAATTGCGCAGTGGCCGCACGCGGTCGTGGTCGCCCTTCCCCGTGCACCGGATGGTTACCGGGTCGCTCTCCAGCGCTACATCGTTCACTTCCAGCGCCACAAGTTCGCTCACCCGCAGCCCCGTCGCGTAGAGCAACTCCAGCATGGACTTGTCGCGGCGCGCCTCCGGCGTGTTTCTCCGCGAAGGCTGCTCCAGGAGCTCATCAACCTCCTGCGGTGTGAGCGCACGCGGCAGGCTCTTGCCCACCTGGGGTGACTTCAGGTGCTCCGTCGGGTCCTGCTCGATGAACCCATCAGCGCAGAGGAAGCTGAAAAACGACTTCGAAGCCGCCACCTTCCGCGCCACCGTCGCATCCTTGTACCCGCGGTCTCGCAGGTGTGCGACATAGCGCACAACATCCTCCTGGGTAATGGCTCCCCATGAGCTATCGCTTGATTTGCTCTTAAGGAATTTTTCCAGCTGGGCAAGGTCGTTTCGATATGCCGCGATCGTATTGTTCGATGCATTCTTTTCGACTGCCAGGAAGTTCAAGAATTGGCTGATTGCTTCGTCCATGAACCCACCTCGTTAAACTGGCAGCCTGGTGTGATCCCCGGGCCGACGGCATCATAGGCAGCGCATAACGTGAGTGTCCATGATTCCAGCGCTGCCGATTCGTTAATCTTCTGCCGCCCGGGTATTGCAGAGCGGGAATGCAACCAGCCTCTCAAACCTCCTCCCACCACCGCTGCAAACCGCACTCCAGTGAATTCGCGCGAACTCAGTTCTGCCCCCCATGCCGCCATGGCAGGATCGTATTACCATAATCGTTAGGGGCTACCCGCCACTTCGTGTCGCGCAGCATTTTCTTCATGCGCCGTATTGTGTGTCGCGATAAAAGCTACTTTGCATAACGTATGAACGGCCTGGCGCGGCGAGGCGATTGCTCACGCTCGGGCTTCCCAGCCCTCAAGCGGAGCCCATGGCCGACGGCAATAACCGGCCGGCGCACCCTCAGTCCTGCGATTGCTCGGGTGCAACCTGGGCGGAAACCAGCGAAACATTCACGATCTTCCACTGGCCCATCACCTGCTGCCATCGCGCATCAAGCGTCGCTGAACCAGCCGACGATACGAAGGTGACGCGATACGTCGCACCCTCCTCGTCTTCGCCCACCAGTTCCAGCTCGTAGGACTGGATGCTTGGCATTGCAGCAGGATTGGGGGCGCCGGACTCCTGCGCCTGCGCCCCCATCTGCATCAACTTCGCCATCGCCTCGGGCGTGATGTCGGCCATCACCTGGCTCAGGTCTCCAGCCATCACGGCCCGGGCATTGCGTTCCGCGGCTTCGCGGACAGTACTCTCTTCCTGGCTCACACTACCTCACGTGCGCTCGGCGAGGTCGACAATCTGCCACTTCTCGCCGTTTTGTTCCCACTTGCTCCAGACCGTCCGGTTCGTGTCTCCAACGTAGGTTATCTCCGCCTCGTTGTTCCCGAGATCCTTCACCTCGAAGCTTGTCGCGCGGATCGGGTTTGTTGCAAGTGTCATCGCTTTCGTCAGCGCCGCCGGGGTGAAATCCCCCATCAGTGCCGACGTGTTCCCTTTCACCACGTCCTGTGCATGACGCTGGAGGGTCTCTTGAAGGTCTGCCATTCTCCGAATCTCCTTTCCGGTCGGTAAATCGCGGCAAGCATACCGAATCCCGTTCTGTTCTGCCACTGCCCGCAGCGCCGGGAGCGCCTTCGCAATCGCGGTCGCAGTGCTCTACCTTGTGCGCCTCATACGCAACCAGAGGTGCCCTGTGAAGTTCATGCTGCTCATCTACACGGACGAATCCCGCGACCTTCAGCCGGGAGAACCAGGCCACCAGGAGCTCTGGGACGCCTATGTCGC
>SLAK01000199.1 GCA_007126855.1 Dehalococcoidia bacterium
CCAGGTCCGCAGCCTTCTGCAGGAATGACGTTTCCGCGTGCCCGGTCGACTCCTCCAGCGAGTACGGCGCCGGCGCCTTCGGCATGTCGTACAGCAACGGCTCCATCCCCACCCGGCGCGGCGCGTGGTAACCCACTGAAAGCCCGCTCAGCGTCACCCCGTGGTACGAAAGGTCCGTCCCGATCACCTTCCACCGCTCTGGCCGGCCCGCCCAGACATGGTGCTGCCGTGCCAGCCGCACCGCCGCATCCACCGACTCCGACCCGCCGCTTACGATCGATGCCCGCGTTAGCCCGGCGGGCAACCACGACTCCCGCAGCCGGTCGAGCAGAGCGACCTTCTGCGGCGTGGCCCAGATCGGCAGGATGTACCCGATATCCTTCAGCGTCTCGGCCGCGACCTCCGCGATCTCCTCACGCCCATAGCCGATGTTCGCCACGATCGCCCCGCCAGCCGCATCCAGGATCGACCGTCCTTCCGGCGTATACAGGTATGCCCCCTCCGCCCGCGCCACCTGAAGCGGCACCGAATGGGGCACGAAGGTCGATCGAAGAGCAGCGGCACTATCCATGCGCCGCATCATACCCCTTGCCGCCCCGCCCCACGCCCCGCACGATGGCCCCACAGAAATGCGCACCAAACCCGACCGCACCATCGGCCGCTTCCGCGTCCGGCAGGCCGCCCCCGACGACGCCGAACCCATCGCCGACCTGGCCGCCACCATCCCCGGCGCCCAAAACGTGCCCGGCATCGAAGCCCTCGAAAGCCCCGCGAGCGTCAACCGGCTCCTCCAGACCGGCTACCTCCTCCTCGTTGCCGAGCACGCCGAAACCGTCTGCGGCGCCATCCGCTGGCGCGAAGACGAAGGCATCGCCTGGTTCGACCTCCTTCTCTCCGCCCGGCCTGGCGCCGGCCGCGCCCTGGTCCGCATGGTCGAAATGCAGGCGCAGGATGCCGGCCTCCGCCTGGTCCGCTGCCGCGCGCCCGAAGACCGCGTCGCAGACTACCTCGGCTGGCTCGGCTATCTCCCCATCTCGCGCGAAGACGCCAGCGGCACAGCCCTGCTCGTCCTCGAGCGGCGACTGCCGCTCCTCACCGTCCGCGAACAGCGCCGCGAAGATGCCCCGTTTATCGCCGAAACCACCGGCCGCGACCCCTACCCCTTCGAGATGGGCGCACGCCCCGGCTGGTTCATCGTCTCCGACGGCGACCGCCCCGTCGGCCTCATCTGGGTCACCGATACAGGCGGCGGCGAGGCTGAAATCGCAACCCCGCTGCTCTTCGACGCCTACCGCGGCCGCGGCCTGGAGGTCTGGATGCTCGAACGCGCCGTCTACCACGCACGCCACTCCGGCTTCCACACCGCCCGCGTCGAAGCGGATCAGTGGCTACTCGGCCTTCGCCGCGACCTCGAAGACCACCAGTGGTGGCTCGAAGGAAGCGCCTTTGTCCGCAACCTCGCGGCCACGGTTGAGGAAGAACCCGGCTGGTAGCCTGGAGCCGGGCTCGCTACGCTGGAGCATCGTGAAATACGCACACACGTGCGGAGGGGAAGTATGACCCAGGAACCCCCGGGGAACGATCCAGGACGCGAACAACAACCCGACGCTGGCGACCAGCCGCAGCCGCAGTGGCCGGGCGCTGAACCCGGCCCCCGGGAAGAAGCCACCTCGCAGCCCCCACCGGCGGACCAGCAATCCGAGCCAGGGCCGCCCCCACCTCCCCCGGGCCAGCAGCCGGGGCGGGGCGCCCCGCCGCCGCCATCTTCGCCACCACCCCGGCCTGGTGCGGCCGACCTTCCGCCGGGCCAGCCTCCACGCCGGCCAGGCCTCGGTTACTACGAAGGCCCCTGGCCGCCCGAAGGCATGGGCTCCGGCCGTGATAGCTTCTGGGGCGTCGTCTGGCGGACGACTACCCGCACCGTCATCATCGCCACCATCGGTGGCCTCGCCTTCGTCGTCGCCATCTCCATGTTCTTCCTCGTCATGGTCCTGGCCATTGCCGCCCTCTTCGACTTCGACGACGTCGACCCCGACGCCCTCGAAACCGAATTCCTCTACGGCGTCCGCGACAGCGATAACGAACTCCTGGCCATTCGTGTCGAAGGCCTCATCCTGGGCGAACGCCGCGCTGAGGGCTGGTTCGACCTGGGCTTCACCTATGGCTACGAAGTCAAGGACGAGCTCCGCAAAGCCGCCCGCGATCCCGACATCGCCGGCGTCGTCCTCATCATCTCCACCCCCGGCGGCACCATCTTTGGCTCCCAGGCCATCGCCGAAGGCGTCCAGGAATACCAGGCCCTCACCGGCAAGCCCGTCCTCGCCTACATCTCCGGGCTCTCCGCCTCCGGCGGCGTCTGGAGCATGGCCCCGGCCGACCTCATCCTGGCCGACCACGGCAGCCTCATCGGCAGCATCGGCGTCATCATGGGCCCCTTCACCCACTACGACGGCGTCATCGCCACCGAAGGCGGCATCCTCGGCGGCGGCATCACCACCACCGACGGCATCACCACCGAATACATCACCGCCGGCCGCAGCAAGGACGTCGGCAACCCCTGGCGCCCCCTCACCGACGAAGAGCGCGCCGTCTTCCAGGCCGGCATCGACGCCGAGTACGACAACTTCGTCCAGCACGTCTCCACCAACCTGGGCATCCCCGAAGACACCATCCGCCAGGACATGGGCGCCCACATCTTCGATAACGCCACCGCCCGGGCCTTCGGCCTCATCGACGGCACAGCCGGCATGGACGACGCCTTCGCCGAGCTCGCCGCCATGGCCGGCCTCCCCGCCAACGACTGGCAGGTCCGCGAAGTCGAACGCGGCCTCGGCTTCTTCGCCGGCCTCTTCGAACAGGACCTCCCGCCGCCCGCTGTCGAGAGAGCGCTGGAACCCCCGCCCGAAGCCTGCTTCCCCCGCGGCACCGCCCTCGCCTACTACGGCGACATCTCGCAGCTCTGCTGGCGCTGAGGCAGTACCGTCCCCGGGCGAGGTTTCCCGGGGACGTCCTTGTTAAACGCTGCGTTTACTACAGCGCCAAAGCCGCTCCATACTATCGCCTGCCTAACATATGGCGCCGGAAGGGGGCCATACTAAACGCTGCGTTGCATATGGAGCCTGCCGCTTCCCCCGGCCGCCCTCTTTGCGCCGGCCCCGTCCGACGCCGCCCGTGCTAAAGTACCCCCGTGAGAGCAAATAAACCTCGATACATTGGCGCAATCGCTCTCGCGGTCGCCGCCCTGGCTCTCGCCGCCTGCGGCAACGGCGACGCCACCGGCAACGGACCCACCCCACCCACCAGCCTGGACATCATCAGCACCGACCCCGCGGACCTCGCCCCCGAAACCGGCTTCATCATGGTCACCGAACACTACGCACGCCACGGCGAGGGCGCAGAACGCATCAAGCGCGC
>SLAK01000016.1 GCA_007126855.1 Dehalococcoidia bacterium
GACGGCGCCCTGCGGCCCGTCAAAGTCCTCGACCAGGGCTAACGTCCGCCTACGTTGGCGAATCCAGCGCAAGAATGCTTAGCACCTCGTCGTGCAACAGGCCGTTCGTGGCTACCACGGATCCGCCCGGGCCCAGGGCGCCGTCGATCGTCGTGATGCGCCCGCCCGCCTCGGTGATCACCGGGTAGAGCGCGGCCACGTCCCAGTAGTTCATCACCGGGTCGACCATCAGCTCGGCGCGGCCGGCGCCGACCGACAGGTAGCCAAAGCAGTCGCCCCAGGTGCGCACCAGGTTCGCGCGGTCGTTCAGCGCCGCGAAGGCCCGCGGGTGGTAGCGGTACATCGACTGCACGCTCGTCATGAGCGCGGTCGACCGTTCCAGCGAATCCGTGTTCGAAACCCGCACAGGCCTTCCGTTGAGCGTGGCGCCCAGGCCCTTCGCGCCTGCGATCACCGCCTTCGCCGCATGGCAGGCGATGATCCCGGCCACTGGCGCCCCCTGGTACTCGAGCGCGATCAGCGTGCCGAAGAGCGGCACGCGGTGGACGAAGGCCTTGGTGCCGTCGATCGGGTCGACAACCCAGCGGTAGGGCCCGCTCGACGGCGACTCGCCGAACTCCTCGCCGAGCACGCCATGGCCGGGGCATTCGCGTTCGATGAAGCGCCGGATGGCCTCTTCCGCGTCGCGGTCGGCGGCGGTCACGGGCGTGCCATCGGCCTTCAGCTCGCTGCCGATGTCCGATTCAAACAGCGGCATCACCACGTCGCGGGCCACGTCCGCGGCGCGCAGGCCGATGGCCAGCAGCTCGCGCAGCTCCTCCTTCGCCGGCTCGCTCACCGCGGGGAGTCCCCACGGCGGTACTCGGCCGTGATGGTGTCGAGCCGTTCCTTCAGTTCCTCCGGCAGCGGCGTCTCGACCGCCTTCAGCGAATCCTCGAGCTGCTCCGGGCGGCTCGCGCCGATGATCGGCGCGGTGATGGCCGGGTTCGCCAGCACCCAGGCGACCGACATCTGCGCCAGCGTCATCCCGGCTTCGCTCGCGATAGGCCGCAGTTCGTCGACGGTATCGAACTCGCGGTCGTGCCAGTAGCGGTCCTGGTAGCGCGGCCCGGCGCTGCCCAGGGTGAAGCGCGAGCCCTCCTCCGGCGTTTCGCGCTGGTGCTTGCCGGTGAGCAGCCCGCCCGCGAGCGGGTTGTAGGGGATGACGCCGACGCCCTCTTCGCGGCAGAGTGGCAGCAGCTCGCGTTCGGTCTCGCGGAAGAGCAGGTTGTAGCGCGGCTGGACCGAATCGAAGCGCACGATGCCGAGCGCCTCGCTCCGGCCGATGGCCCGCGCCACCTGGTAGGCCAGGAAGTTCGAACAGCCGACATAGCGCGCCCGGCCGCTGCGCACGATGTCCTCCAGCGCGCGGAGCGTTTCGTCGATGGGCGTATCCGGGTCGGGGCCGTGGAGCTGGTAGATGTCGACATAGTCGGTTTGCAGGCGCTTCAGCGATGCGTCGATGGCATCGAGCACGTGCTTGCGCGAATTGCCCTGGTCCCAGCGGCTCGGCCCCATGCGCCCCCAGCACTTGGTGGCGACGATGGAGCGGTCGCGCCGGCCCTGCAGCCAGCGGCCCACGACCTCCTCGGTGCGCCCGACGGTCTCGGCGTTCCCGCCGATGGGGTAGACGTCGGCGGTGTCCAGGAAGGTGATACCGCCGTCCGCCGCGCGGTCGAGGATGGCGTGCGAGGTGGCTTCGTCGCACTGGTAGCCGAAGGTCATGGTGCCCAGGCACAGGCGCGAGACTTTGAGGCCGGTCCGGCCGAGGCGGACATGCTGCATGGAACGCTCCTTGTCGAATGGCGAATGTCGAACAGTTGGGCACGATTGTACGGGAGCAGGCACTATGACGGTTGCCGGGGCGACGCAGCTGCCTTTCGAACTGCGCCACGGGCATCAGGGCGTGCTCCAGTTCCCTGCGTGCGGTGGGATCCATTACACTCTCGCCAAAGGGGTATGCGTTGCCAATTGCCAACGAACCACGGTCGGCTGTCTCGAACCCTGGCGAACTCGCGGTGGTTGTATCCACGCGGCCCTATCCCCACCGGCTGCTCAGCTCCACGCTGGCATCGCTCGGGTTAGCGGTGGTCGAGTGCTCGCAGGCTGAATGCCTGGAGACGCTGAGCGAGCGCCAGCCAATGCTCGTGTTCCTCGTCATCGACCCCGCGCGTCCGGGCGACCGCGAACTCATCCGGAATGTCGACGAAGCCTCGAGCTCCTGGCTCATCGTGGTACAACCGGACAACGCAGCCGCCGCGACCGCGCTTGATGCCGGCGCCGACGCCGCAGTCTGCGAATCGGAGCCGGACATCCTCAGCGCGCAGATCCGGGCGTTCGTGCGGCGCACGCGCCTCAACTCCATACCGCCAGCCCGGGAACGCTTCCAGGTCGGGAACGTGCTCATCGAGCTCGACCGCGTCTTGGCAACAGTCAATGGCAACCCGGTTGGACTCAGCCGCACCCAGTTCCGGCTGCTGAGCTACCTGGCGCAGAATGCCGGCCGTGTCATACCCCCGGATGAGTTGCGGGACCAGGCCAATATCCGCTCATCAACGCCGCAGAGGCCGACCGACACCATCAAGACGCATATCACCCGCATCCGAAAACACTTCCGCGACGCCGGCGCCAACATCGAGATCGAGTCACGGCGCGGCTTTGGATACTTCCTCACCGAATTCGGCCCCGCCAGCCGGCCGAACGGCAACGGGGACGATCGCAGGTCAACGGTGGATACGGCGTGAGGCCGCCGAAAGTCGAGTTTCGAGCGGCGAGTGACGGGCTCTGCGGGGGTTCGGGCAGCTCACGCAGCGGCAAGCGGCCGGCGGAGCCATTCGCGGAAGGCAACGGTCAGGAGCGCGAGCAGGCTTAGCGGACCGGCCGCTACGAGCGCGACAGCCACAAGGTAGGAGCCCAGCCCGGACGCCTGCGCCGCCGCGGTATGCCACGCCCAGGCATCCGTCATCGCGGCGAGCAGCGAGACGCCCGCCGCCACCGGCACCACGATCACCCCGAGCGTGCCCGCGGTCTGCCTGCCCGCCGACATCAGCACCATCACCGCGGTGAGCCAGGCGATAGGCGCGGTCACCAGGTGCGCCACGAGCAGCCCGATGAACACATCATCGGGGACGCGCGCCCACGAGAAGCCGAAGCCCACGGCCTCATCTTCAAGCACCAGCAACACCCACAGCGCGACCATCGCCAGCGCCGCGACGCCAAGGATGGCCAGCACGCCAAACCGGCGCGCCGCAGCCCATAGCTGCGGCGGCATCCCGCGCCCGCCGGCCATGCGCTGTGCCGCGCCTGTGCCTTCGTTGTCTGCCATCGGGAGCGCTCCCTTCTCCTTCAGTGGACGGCACGGCCGGCACACAC
>SLAK01000428.1 GCA_007126855.1 Dehalococcoidia bacterium
ATCTCCATGGAAGAAGCGCGGGAAGCCCGCGAAGAAACGGTGCTCATCTATCCGCGCGGTGAGGACCCCATCGCATCCATCTGGATCTCTTCGCAAATCGAACCGCGGCTCATCCTGATGTGCGAGGCGGGCCTGCTGCCCAAGACTCCCGGCGCCGTGGACTGCTCCGAGAGTGTCCAGAACGGCGGCTACCTGGTGACCACCACGCTCGACTGGGAAGAGAACGAGCGCGCCCGCCACCTGGCCATCGAAGAGCTGGCCACCGGCCAGGACCAGGGCTGCGACTGTCACAACGTGGCCTTAATCACCATCGACCCCCAGACCGGCCAGGTACCGATCTACGTCCCAAACATCGATCCAGACGAAGAGGAAGATCGCCGCATCGCAGGGAACATCGACCAGCTCATGGAAATCAACCAGCCGGGCTCGTCCTTCAAGCCGCTCATCTACCTGGCCTGGATGGACCAACTGGACAAGGCGCCGTTGAGCAGCCTCTGGGACACCAGCCCCATGCGACTCGAAGCCGACCCCTGGACCGGTGAGCAACCGGACGTCCAGATCGTTAACCCCATCCCCGGCGGCGGGGGGCAGGGCCTCATCACCGCTCGCACCGCGCTCGGCAGCTCCCAGAACGTCCCGGCGTTCCGTGCAGCCCACGAGGCCGGCATCGATACCGTCATCGACTACGCCAAGAAGATGGGCTTCACCACGCTTCAGAACAATTTCGACCCCACCTTCCTCGACCACAACGCCATTGGCTATGGTCCGTCGATCGCCACCGGCGGCGCCAACATCCGCGCCATCGACCTGGCCTACATGAATGCCACCATCGCCAACATGGGCGAGATGATCGGCGTGCCTGCACTCGCAGCGACCGTGTCGCGCGGGCAACTCGCCTCCGCGCTTTCCGAAAGCCTCGAGGAATACGACCGGGCCATGAGCATGCACGACGCCTTCGCCCGCGGCTATGTTCGCCTCGAAGGCACGCGCAACCTGGACCCGGTTACCGTGCTGAAAGTGGAAACCCGCGATGGTGAGGTGCTCTACGAGCACGGCGACGACCTGGAGCGTGAGCAGGTTGTGGATGCCGGCTCAACCTGGCTGCTCCACACCATGCTCGAAGACTGCACCGCGCGCTATCTGATCTGGTCCTGCGGCTCGTCCAACGCAGACAGCAGCCTCGATGTCTTCATGCCGGATGGCCAGCGCATCCCGATGGGCGTGAAGACGGGCACGCAGCAGGGCTTCCACGACCGCGACGATATCCAGGCGACCTGGAAGGCCGGCTATTCGCGCCATTCCGCCACGGTCGTCTGGGTCGGCAACGCTGACAAGTCGATCATCCGGGACGGGCCCGCGGTCGGATGGGCCTCCGCGGCCACCACGCGTCGCGTTTTCAAGAACTGGGTGTCCAGCTACCACCAGGAGCTCGTTGACCGCGGCGTGATCAGCGGCCCCCAGGGCTTCGACGACCTTCAGCCGGAGAACGTCGAGCTCGGACAGTACCAGACGGCGGCCACCGAGCGCGGCATGGGCGGCGGCTGCTGGCAGACCCGGCAGGGCTGGATCCGCACCGACGTTGACTACGCGGGCGATTGTGAAGGCGGCAGGTTCGTGCCGCTCCCCGACTACCGCCGCGACCTGGCGGTGCAACTGGCCCGGTCGCGCGGCATCATAACTAGCGAGACGCCGCCAGCGCCGCCGACGCCGACGCCCGCTCCGCAACCGACGCCTGCGCCTCAGCCACCGAGCGACCCCGACCCGGAGCCACCGGAGAACGGCTCACCGGGTACCAACGGCGCCGGGCCTGGCGGCAACAACAGCGGCCCTCCCGGTGGCTCGCCCCCGGGGCAGTCGAACAACAATGGCAGCGGTCCCGGAAACAGCGGTGGACAAGGAAACAATTAGGTCATCGAAGCGCAGGCCGGGCGAACACCCGTCACAGCGCCCGGCCGATGGCGATGGCCGCGGCCATCAGGATCAGCAGGAAAACGGTCATCACGCCCATGACGGACCAGCCGCCCCTGGCCGCCGGCGGCTTCCGGGCCGGCGTCCTCCGGCGGCGTTTTCGCTTCGCCATGCCCCACTTCTACAACGCCGCGCCGCAAGCCGGCAACGCTCTGCGATTGCTTACCGTGGATAAACCACGCGGAATCGCCCCGTGGCCGGCTCCTTTACACTGCACCAATGCGTCCGCGCCTGTCCCTGGTACTCGTTCTCGCCCTCACGATCGCGCTTATTGCGGCGTGCGGCACCGGGAACGGTAACGGCGAACCAACCACGGTCCCCACGGCGCCCACAGGAGCCAACCCCGGACCAACGCCCCAGCCCACTGAGCCAGCAGCGCCCGCCGAACCCCTCGACCCGGCCGACTTCCGGCTCCTCGGCGCCTACACGGGCGACCCACACACCATCGCCGACCCTGCCTTCGACGCGCTTTCCGGCGCCACCGCGCACTACGGCACGCTGGGCAATGCGGCATACCGAATCGAATTCCCCGATGACTGGAACGGCGAGCTGATCCTCTACGCCCACGGCTTCCGCGGCTTCGAGCGGGATCTGACCATCGACAACCCTCGGCGCGCGCTTCGAGAAGAGCTGATCGGCCGCGGCTACGCCTGGGCCGCCAGCAGCTACAGCGAAAACGGCTATGTCCCGGGCATCGGCGCCGACGACACGCTGGCCCTGTACTTCCACTTCGCGCAGGAATTCGAGGAGCCGGAGCGCGCCTACCTGGTGGGCGTCTCCATGGGCGGCAATGTCGCCGCACTCTCGTTGGAGCATTTCGACGGTGTCTACGACGGCGCGCTGGCGCTGTGTGGCGCCCTTGGCGGGCAGACCCAGATCGATTACCTGGTCTCCTGGGCGCGCCTGGCCGAATACTTTGCCGAGGTTCCTTTGCCGGTGGGCGACGGGGCCAGCGCGACGCAGCTTGGCAGCGTCCTGCTCACGGACTACCAGCCAGCGCTCGGCACTCCGCGCAATCCCACGGCCGCGGGCGAGCGCTTCCTCTCGGCCGTCCGCGAGCTCACCGGTGGCGCCCGGCCTTTCTTCATCGAAGGACTCGCGGAGCAGTACATCGCCAACTTCGGCCTGCTGCTCGCTGACCCGCGGCTCGAGACCGTCCTCGCCCGCGCCGCCACCAACGACTACGTCGTCTACGACATCGACTCGGACCTTGGCCTCAACCCGGACGAACTGAACGAGGGCATCGTCCGCCAGTCCGCCGACCCGGAAGCGCGCAACGCGGAAAGCTATCCCGACAAGGTGCCCACGAGCGGGCGGCTGACCGCACCCATGCTCGCCCTGCACAACACCGGCGACCTCTTCGTGCCCATCACCCAGGCCATGGAATACGACGCCTTCACCCGCCAGCAGGGGAACGAAGACCTCTTCGTCGTCCGCG
>SLAK01000129.1 GCA_007126855.1 Dehalococcoidia bacterium
AGCACCACCACCACAAAGAGCCCGCCCATGAACAGGTAGGCGCCGCCTGTACCAATGAACGGGATCGCGATCAGCGCCCCGGCGATGAAGGGACCCACGATCCGTGTCCCCGTCATGGAGACCTGCGTCAGCGCAATCCCGTTTGGCACCAGTTCCCGCGGCAGCAGCTCGCCCACCCACGCCTGCCGCGCCGGCGCGATGAACGAGAACACCACGCCCATCACAAATGTCGCAACCACCAGCCAGTAGATCGTGATCAGGCCCGTCAGGATCAGGATGCCTACGACGAAGAAGCTCGCCCCAACCGTCCCCTGGCCTACAAGCAGCAGCTTGCGCTTCGAAACACGATCCGCGATCGCCCCGCCAAACGGTGAAATCGCGATCGTCGCCACGCCCATCCCGACGCCGACCAGGCCGACCGCGCTGTTCTTCCCCGTCAGGTCAAAGGCGACAATGCTCTGCAGCACGAACTGCATCATGAAGGCGAGGAACGCCAGCGAGGTCCCAAACCATAGCAGCCGGTAGTGCCCATGTTCCAGCGACGCAAAGGTCTGGTGCGCCCATCGCCCGATCATTAGGCTAATCCTAACCTTCTCCCGGGCGAAGCACCACGCAGCCGAGCCGGCCAACGCCTCCACCGGGCGCCGCGCTCGGCCCTGCCCATCAACGCAAAAGCGTCTCTACCAGGGGCGCCTCGACAGCGGGCGCCAGATGCCGGCCGTGAAGCTGCTCCAGCAGGCAATCCACGTCGTAGTAACGGCGTTCCTCGACAACCAGGCCGCACCTGTCCACGCTGGTGAATATCCCGGCCTGCAGGCGCAGCGGCTTCACAGCTCCCTCCACCCCGCTGCTCGTCCACCGCAGCAAGCTTCCTGCTCCGCCAGCGACAAGGAGCACTTCGTTCGCGATCGCATCCTCGTCGCCAAGCACCGTCCGCGGCCGCAACTCCACGTCCGGAAACGCCGTGAAGAGATCCAGGTAATCCTGCACGATTGCCCACCCCTCCAGTGCCTCCGGGTAGAACGGATCCCAGACGCGCGCGCCTTTGCCGTAGCAGCTCGCAATGCGTGCCAGGTCGTGATCGTTGATTGCCTCAATCAGGCGGTCAACCGTCTCTTGCGCTGCCATGGACGCCCCCTTTCGGCGGCGCCGGCCGCCGATGGTTCACCTCGACCGGCGCCGAACCTCAGGCTATGTCCGGGAAACGTAGTAGCTGTTCTGGATGTCATCCGCGATGTGCTTCACATCCACGGACCTGAATCCCGCCTCGGCCAGCAACTCGCGCGCCTTCTGCTCGCCCCACATCGTCCCCAGCCCTTCTCCGTCGTGCGCCAGCGATACGGTCATGCAATGGAACATCGATATTGCGTAGAACGCCGGGGCGAGCGGGTGGTCGATATTCTCCTCCAGGTTGCTGGATGCCTGGATGTCCACCATCAGGAAGTCACCCCCGGGCCGGAGCGCACGGGCAATGTTCTTGAGCACTTGCCGCGGCCGAGCCTGGCCGTGGATCGAGTCGAATGCGGTGATGCAATCGAAAGCGTTCTCCACATCCAGCGCCGCCACGTCCTGGTGGACGAAGCGCACGTTCTCGAGTGCCCAGCTCGACTGCTCTTTCTTGGCCGTTGCGAGCCTCGAATGCCCGGTAACGCATGAGTCCCCCGGCTCTTGTCTTTGCGACTGCCCGTGCTTCCCACCCTGTGGCTGGCGTAGGCGCGGGCAAGGCTCCACACTGTGTCCCCATGGCGAGCGTATTCGTTACCAGGCAAACCCCCGGCAAGGCACTCGAACTCCTGCAGCAGGCCGGCCACGAAACCCGGGTCTGGCCCGGCGAACTCCCACCTCCACCCGATGATCTCGCCCGAGAACTCCGCGAAGCAGATGCGGCCCTCACCATGGTCACCGATCGCATCGATGAAGACATGCTCATCGCCACCCCCGGGCTCCGCATCATCGCCAACATGGCCGTCGGCTACGACAACGTCTCCCCGGAAATCGCCGCCAAACACGGCGTCTGGCTCACCAACACCCCCGGCGTCCTCGCCGAAACCACCGCCGACTTTTCCTGGAGCATCATGCTGTCCGCCGCCCGTAACGTCGCCCTCAGCGACCGCGATACCCGGAACGGCGGCTGGAAAACCTGGTCACCAACCGGCTTCCTTGGCGTTGACATCTACCGCGCCACCCTGGGCATCATCGGCCTGGGCGAGATCGGCGAAGCCGTCGCCCGCCGCGCCCGCGGCTTCGACATGCGTATCCTCTACGCCAGCCGCACCCGCAAACCCGCGCTCGAAGAACGTCTCGGTGTCGAGTGGGCATCCATGGAAGACCTCCTGGCTCAATCCGACTTCGTTTCGCTCCATGTCCCGCTCAACGACCAGACCCGCCACCTCATGGGCTCCCGCAAATTCGCGATGATGAAGCCCGGCGCCATCCTGGTGAACACCGCCCGCGGGCAGGTTGTCGACCAGGACGCCCTGGTCCACGCGCTCAAGAACGGGACCATCGGCGGCGCCGCCCTGGATGTCACCGATCCCGAGCCCCTCCCCGTCGAACACCCGCTGTTCAGCTTCCCCCAGGTCGTCATCACCCCCCACATCGCCAGCGCCAGCCTGGCCACCCGCTCCCGCATGGCCGACATGGCCGCCGAAAACATCATCGCCGCCCTCGCCGGCCGCGAACCCCCAAACCCGGTCAACCGGCCCGAAGCACCCCGCGCGGGTCACTGACACTCCATAACTTGACACAGACGCCGGTTCGTTCGACAAAGGCAGGTGCGTTGCGTGAAATGCGACATCGCATGCCGATCCCGGAGAAAAGCCGTTGAGTAAGAAACCAGCGCCGTCCGGCAACCTCTGGCTTGCCGAAGAACTTTGGCAGCTCGATGCCATCCAGTTCGGCGACTTCACCCTGGGCCGGACAGCCGTCAACTCCCCCGTCTACATCAACCCGCGCCGCATCATCAGCAGCCCTAAGGTGCTCAACCGTTGCGCCCGCATCATCCGCCAGGAGCTCGAAACCCTCCTGTCCATGCGCAACCCCCACGTCCATCCCTTCACCCTGGTTTGCGGCGTCCCCTTCGGCGGCCTCCATGTGGCCACCGCTTTCTCCCTGGGCTCGAACACCCCAATGATCTACATCCACCCGCCTGGCACCGATAAGTCGGACGTCATCGAAGGCGCCTACGTCCGCGGCCAGACCTGTCTGATCATCGACGACCTCATCACCGGCGGTGGCAGCATCCTCCAGACCGCTTCCACGCTCAGCGAGGCCGGCCTCGTCGTACGTGATGCCGTCACCCTCATCGATCGCCAGGAAGGCGGCAAGCAGGCGCTGAAAGCCGCCGGCATCAACCTGATCAGCATCCTCACGCTCGAACAGATCGCGAACTACC